>JAFXAN010000104.1 GCA_017517035.1 Clostridia bacterium | reverse complement strand
CGAAATTTGTAGGGGCGATCATTGATCGCCCGAAAAAACAAACGGCGTAAAATAACGATATTTTGAGCTGTTTATGAGACGGGCGATCAATGATCGCCCCTACGGATTACGGCTTCGACTGTTCGCTAAATTACTGTTTACATCAGCTGCAATTCGGCACTATTTCCCTGATATATAGGTAATATAATATCATTTTAAATAATGTGGCAAAAAACCTTGACGGAACAGTAATATTGTGGTAAAATATTCCTAACAAAGCCGCCTTTTACTTGCGGTGAATTAGAAACGGAGAATGAAACATGAAAACAAAGGAACAAATCATTAAGGTGCTTGAAAAAGCATACGAGGATAGCAGATTTATGCTCATCGGAGAGCAGCTTATAGGTCCAAATGATCTGCCAAACGATATGTTTGCAAGATTCAGCGAGGGCACAGGAGGAAGAATGCCCGCAATTCTCGGTATCGACCTCGCTTGCTACGGTCTCGACCTTATGAAAATTGAAGAAGGCTCTGAAAGATGGAATACAATACTTGATCAGATAACAGCCTTTGCGGAAAAGGGCGGAATCGTTACCGCTTCCTCTCACTGGCGCAATCCTACATATAAGCCCGAATACGGCCCCACCTGCCGTGGTCTTTTCGGTGACGGCACTGAAAAATACTGGGACGAGCTTCTCACAGACGGCACAGAGATCAACAAAATATTTATGGAGGAGATCGTCCATGACGGCAAATTTCTCAAGGCTCTCTCAGACAGAGGCGTTACTGTCCTCTGGAGACCTCTCCATGAGTCAAACGGCTGCTGGTTCTGGTTCACAGCAAGCTCGGGCAAGGGATATATGGACGCAGAATACCTCCGCAGACTTTGGAGAAAGCTCTATGACTTATATATGAACGAGATGAAGATCGAAAACCTTCTTTGGGTCTACGGTCCTAACATTGCAAACGAGGACGGAACAGGCATAAAGAGTGCTATGTACTACTATCCCAGTGACGAATATGTTGATATGCTGGGAATCGACTGGTACACAAACGGTGCGTTCGACCGCATTATGACAACTCATTCCTATGACAAGATCATGAGCCGTGGAAAGCCCTGCGCTATGACAGAATTCGGTCCTGCAGGTGCTATCGCACTCCGTGCAGACCACGAGGCACAGGAAAAGGCATTCAACGCAGTTGACATGCTGAATCTGTTTAAGAACATCACAAGAAGAGGTCTGAAGATGGCATATGTTCTCACATGGCACGAAAATTACGGTGCGATCCACTCCCTCGGACGAGGAAAGGAAGCTCTTGATGACGGCTTCTTCTACGATCTGGATAGACTCAATACTCTTTATTAATAAAGGAAAATAAAAATGTATACAAAAGAACAAATTATGTCTGTTCTCGAAAAGGCCTATGAGGACAGCAGATTTATCCTGCTCGGTGAACAGCTAATTGGTCCGAAGGATCTTCCAAACGATATGTTCGGAAGATTCAGCGAGGCAACAGGCGGCAGAAAGCCTGCAATCCTCGGTCTTGATCTGGCTTGCTACGGTCTTGACCTTATGAATGTTGGTATAAACACCGAAAGATGGAAGCTCATTATAGATCAAGTCACAGCATTTGCAGAGGAGGGCGGAATTGTTACCGCTTCATCACATTTCGCAAATCCCATTCCCCGCCCCGATGTCACCGCTCCCTGCAGAGGAGCTTTCGGAGGTCTTGATGCTTGGGAGGATCTTCTGACTGAAGGCACAGAGATGAATAAGATCTTCAAAGAGGAGCTTCTCACAGACGGCGAATTTCTCCGTCAGCTTGGCGAAAGAGGGGTTACCGTACTTTGGAGACCTTTGCACGAAGCGAACAGCGGCTCATTCTGGTATTGCGGAAGAGCGCACGGCGAGCCGGGGCTCACTTGGATGGACGGCAACAATCTGAAGCGCCTTTGGAAATATATCAATAATCTTTATGTGAACGAAATGGGGCTTACAAACCTCGTTTGGGTCTATGCTCCCAACAACCAGGGAACATGGAGCGGAAATTGTGATGTGAATTATTATTACCCGGGCGACGAATATGTTGATATGGTCGGTCTTGATTGGTACACAAGAAGCAAGCAGGAGATCATCGTGCCAAAGCACTCCTATGACAAAATGATGGGCAAGGGAAAGGTCTGCGCAATGACAGAATTCGGTCCTGCAGGCGATCTTGCAATGAGAGAGGATCACGAGGCACAGGAAAAGGTCTTCAATGCAGTTGACATGCTGAATCTTTATAAAGATCTGTCAAAAAGAGGACTTAAGATCGCATATGTGCTCACATGGCATGAAAATTTCGGTGCGATCCATTCGATAGGACGAGGAAAAGAAGCACTTGATGACGGCTTCTTCTATGATCTTGAAAGACTGAAGGCTATTTACTCAAAATAAGGAAACCGTAAAATGAAAACAAAAGAACAAATTTTAAATATTCTGAAAAAATCCTATGAGGACAGCAGATATGTGCTCTTCGGCGAGCAATGCGGAACAAGAGCAAAACCTCTTGATATGATTGCAAATTATGCCGAAAAATCCGGCGGTCACAAGCCTGCAGTTCTTGGAATTGACCTTAACTGCTATGGCTTCCAGCTCCCGCTTATAGGAGAAAACAGCCCCGAATGGAACGAATATCTTGACCATGTCACTGCATTTGCGGAAGAGGGCGGTATCGTTACGGCTTCCTCGCACTATACAAATCCTTTCCGCAAATACGGTGAGGGACTTGATGTTTGCCGAGGTGAATTTGGCGGTGAAGAGCTTTGGGAGGAAATGCTCACAGAGGGAACCGAGATCAATAAAAAGGTAAAAGAGGAGCTTGTTCTTGAAGGAAAATTTCTCGGTGAGCTTGGCAAGCGAGGTGTTACCGTCCTTTGGAGACCTCTCCATGAAGCAAACGGAGGTTGGTTCTGGTTCTGTGCACGTTCCCATTCAAACATGCCATGGATGAATCCCGAATACCTGCGCCGCTTCTGGAAATATATTTACAATCTCTATGTAAATGAAATGGGACTTACAAACCTTATCTGGGTCTACGGTCCCAATGTTTCGGGAAATAATGATAATAATCCACACGGCACAAGAAGCGTTCTCTTCTACTATCCGGGAGACGAATATGTTGATATGGTAGGCGTTGACTGGTACACAGGCGACGGAAAGGATATCGGCGGTCATTCATATGACCTTATAATGAGCACGGGCAAGATTGCTGCTCTTACCGAATTTGGAAACAGTGGAAATATCAGACTTGGTCACGATTTCACAATAGAACAGCAGGCAGAGGTATATAGCGCAGTTGATGCTGTAAATACCATCAAAAACTGCATAAGAAAGGGATATAAAATTTCTTATGTTCTGACATGGAGCAGTATTTACGGTGCATTTTACCGTCTCGGAAAAGCGAAAGAGGCTCTTGACGACCCCTTCTGCATCGATCTTGAAAGGCTTAATAAGCTTTATTAATAATTGAGGTGGAGCTATGTACACAAAGGAGCAGATTCTCGGTATTCTCGGCAAAGTTTATGAGGACAGCAGGTGCATCATGCTCGGTGAGCAGTGCGGTGGCGGCAGAGAAAAGCCAAATAAAATGCTTGAAAGATACGCAAAAGCAACGGGAGGTCATTATCCCGCAATTATGGGAATTGATCTTGCCTGCTATGGACTTCAGCTTCCCGAAATGGGAGTCGGAAGCGATGAATGGAATGAAACCATCGCTCAGCTTACAGATTATGCCGAAAAGGGTGGTATCATTACAGCTTCCTCTCATTTTGCAAACCCCACAGGTGAATATGGCATTGGTGGAAAATGCCGCGGAAAATTCGGCGGCCCTGAAATGTGGGAGGAAATGCTGACCGAGGGCACAGAGCTTAACAAAATCATAAAGGAAGAGCTGATAATCGACGGAAAATTCCTCAAAGAGCTTGATGACAAAGGCATTCCGGTGCTTTGGAGACCCCTGCATGAAGCAAACGGCTCCTGGTTTTGGTTCTGCGGCCGTTCTCACTCAAAAATGAATTGGCTCGATCCCGAATATCTGCGTCGCTTCTGGAAATATATCTATAATCTCTATGTAAATGAAATGGGTATGAAAAATCTCATTTGGGTTTACAGCCCCAATGTCTTTACAGGCTGGCATGGCGCAACCGATGTGCTTTATTATTACCCCGGAGATGAATATGTGGATATGGTCGGAGTTGATTGGTACACCCAAAACAAGAGGGAAATCAATAATCCTTGCCATTCATATGACAAGATAATGAGTCTCGGTAAAACAGCGGTTCTTGCCGAATTCGGTCATCAGGGAGAGCTGCGTGCTCCATCAGGAAGCGGCGTTGCCTCTCAGGAAAAGATTTTCAATGCTGTTGATATGATAGAGCTGATGAAAAATCTTAAAAAGCAGGGACTTAAAATCGCATATGTTCTTACATGGTGCGGCGGATGCGGTGCGATCTATTCGATAGGAAAGGGAGAAGAAGCGCTTTCGGATCCTTTCTGTATTGATCTTGACAAGCTGAAAAAGCTTTATTAATAATTGAGGTGGAGCTATGTACACAAAGGAGCAGATTCTCGGTATTCTCGGAAGAGCTTATGAAGACAGCAGATGCATCCTGCTCGGTGAGCAATGTGGCGGTGGCAGAGAAAAGCCAAATAAAATGCTTGAAAGATATGCAAAAGCAACAGGAGGTCATTATCCCGCAATTATGGGAATAGACCTTGCCTGCTACGGTCTTCAGCTTCCTCAGATGGGAGTCGGAAGCGATGAATGGAATGAGATCATCGCTCAGCTTACAGACTATGCCGAAAAAGGCGGAATCATCACCGCATCCTCTCATCTTGCAAACCCCATTCCCGATCCCGAGGCAAGAGCATTCTGCCGAGGCAAATTCGGAGGTGCAGAGGCTTGGGAGGAAATGCTCACAGAGGGAACTGAACTTAATAAAATCATAAAGGAAGAGCTTATCATCGACGGAAAATTTCTTAAAGAGCTTGATGATAAAGGCATTCCCGTGCTTTGGAGACCTCTCCATGAAGCAAACGGTGGCTGGTTCTGGTTCTGCGCACGCTCGCACAAAGAGATGGAGTGGATAGACCCCGAATATCTCCGCCGCTTCTGGAGATACATATATAATCTCTATGTAAATGAAATGGGAATGAAAAACCTCATTTGGGTATACGGTCCCAATGTTTCACAGAATACTCCCGAGGGCACAAGAGATGTGCTTTACTATTATCCCGGAGATGATGTTGTTGACATTCTCGGCGTTGACTGGTACACGAGTAGGAAAAACGAGATAAATTACCCTGGTCATTCCTATGACAGGATAATGAGCAAGGGAAAAATATGCGCAGTTACCGAATTTGGTCCAAACGGTGCTTTGAGGGCAGCAAAGGATTGCGGCAGAGATGTACAGGAAAAGCTTTTCAATTCGCTTGATATGATAGATCTTATGAAGTCTTATATAAAGCAAGGTCTTAAGATATCTTATGTGCTCACATGGGCAGGCAGTTGCGGTGCTGTTCATTTCATAGGCAAGGGCGAGGAGGCTCTGGCTGATCCCTTCTGCATAGATCTTGAGCGCCTTGGAAAAATGTATAACTGAAACGCATAAAAGCATATTAAGACCGCAAAAGGTATTGATAATTCACCCGGAAAGTGATATCATTATCAAAAATCACACGGAAGGGTAGAATTTTATGTATTCAAAAGAACAGATTTTTGATGTTTTGAAAGAAGCATATGAGGACAGTCGATATATTCTCATGGGTGAGCAGCTTATGGGAGACTGTGATATGCCAAATGATATGTTTGCAAGATATGAGGCAGCCACGGGCGGCAAACGCCCCGCAGTTCTTGGTATTGATCTTGCCTGCTACGGCTTTCATCTCCAAAAGGTGGGTGAGGGCAGCGAAAAATGGTATGAGATAATCAACCAGATAACAGATTTTGCGGAGAGTGGTGGGATCGTCACAGCCTCATCCCATTTTGCAAATCCCATTCCCGATCCGGATGCCCGTGCTCTCTGCCGAGGCAGCTTCGGTGGTGCGGACAAATGGGAAGAAATGCTCACAGAGGGAACCGAGCTTAACAGGATCATAAAAGAGGAGCTTATCCTTGACGGAAAATTCCTCGGTGAGCTTGGCAAACGAGGTGTTACGGTACTCTGGCGACCGCTTCATGAGGCAAACGGCGGATGGTTCTGGTTCTGTGCCCGTTCAACAAAGAAGATGGACTGGCTTAGCGGTGATTATCTCCGCCGCTTCTGGAAATATATCTATAAGCTCTATACAGAGGAAATGAAGCTGGATAATCTGCTTTGGATCTATTCGCCAAATGTTTCGGCAAATTCCGAGGGTGGCACCAGAGATGCTCTCTATTACTACCCCGGTGACGAATATTGCGATATTGTGGGCGTGGATTGGTACACATCAAATCAAAACGAGCTTAACACACCGGGGCATTCCTATGACAAGATAATGAGTCTCGGAAAGGTTGCTGTTCTTGCGGAGATAGGTCCGAGACCGCCTCTGCGAGAATATGATCTCCCCCCCGAGGAGCAAGCGAAGCACTTTAGCTCTCTTGATCTTGTGAATATGATAAAGGATCATACAAAGCGAGGTGCAAAGATAGCATATGCGCTGACTTGGCATTATGGCAGAAGCTCGATCTGCTCTCTTGGAAAAGCGGACGAGGCAATAAATGATCTCTTTTGCATCGACCTTGACAGGCTGAAAAAACTATATAAATAAGGGGATAGAGAAATGTACACAAAAAAGCAAATAATGAGAGTTCTCGAAAAGGCATATGAGGATAGCCGCTATCTTCTTTTCGGAGAGCAGTGCAGCGGTAATCAGGAGCTGCCCGGAAATATGCTTGAGCGTTATGCAAAAGCTTCGGATGGCAAGCTTCCCGCAGTTATGGGGCTTGATCTTGCTTGCTACGGCCTTCAGCTTCCGCAGGTTGGAGTAAATAGCGAAAAATGGAACACATATATCGAGCAGATAACAGACTTTGCCGAAAAGGGCGGTATCGTTACTGCTTCCTCTCATTTTGCTAATCCCATTCCGAGACCCGAGGCAAGAGCGCTTTGCAGAGGAGCATTCGGCGGTCTTTCAGCTTGGGAAGAACTTCTGACAGAAGGTACAGATCTTAATAAAATTTTCAAAGACGAGCTTCTTATCGACGGTGAATTTCTCCGTCAGCTTGGTGAAAGAGGAGTTACCGTCCTTTGGAGACCGCTTCACGAAGCAAACAGCGGTGCATTCTGGTATTGCGGAAGAGCACACGGTGAGCCGGGTATCTCCTGGATGGACGGTGAATATCTGAAGCGCCTTTGGAGATATATTTATAATCTTTATGTTAATGAAATGGGGCTAACAAATCTCATCTGGGTATATGCTCCCAACAATCACCATAGCTGGGACGGTGTTTGCGATGTGGATTATTATTATCCCGGCGACGAATATGTGGATATGGTGGGCATAGATTGGTACACAAACAACAAAAATGAGATCATCTCTCCGAAGCATCCATATGACAGGATGATGAGGCATGGAATGCCCGTGGCACTTACAGAGTTTGGACCTCACACAGCTCTTCGTGCATCTGGAATTGAGAACCAGGAAAAGCTATTCAACTCACTTGATATGGTCTCTCTTATGAAGTCGCTTATGAAGAGGGGACTTAAGATCGCATATGTTCTCACATGGACAGGAGGATGCGGTGCGCTTTACAGTATCGGAAAGGCGGCAGAAGCTCTCTCCGATCCCTTCTGCATAACCCTTGAAGATATGCCGGGGCTTTATGAATAATTATAGAGGCTGAGCTTTTACACGCTCAGCCTCTTTCTTATAAACAGTAATTTATCGGTGAAGGAGTTTCGCCACTGCGGTGGCGACCGGCACCGTTGCCGGCTCCCGCAAGCTTTTAAAAAAGCTTGAGCAAAACTTTAAAAAGAAGATTTTTATTGTTGTTTATCTGTGTTTATACGGAGAATTATTGTGAGTTTTATGTAGAAAAACAAACATCAACCCCATACTCGTCATCCTGAACGAAGTGAAGGATCTATGAACGCTAAAGGATGATTTCACCACTATTTGACTGTTCGATAAATTACTGTTTTATGGTAAAGAGAAAAATTTTCACAAAAAAAGGTTGAGCCAATAGCTTACAAAGCAATTGACCCAACCTATTTTAGCGTTATATTGTAATTTTGTCAGAGCACGCCCAAAATAAGCATTGCAAGGGCGCTGAGTCCGACAAGAAGCAAAAGGCAAGGAAGCACTATGACGAAAAATGCAGAAAGAATCATTGCAAGTCCGTCAAGAAATCCTATCTTTTCCTCCTCTATCATTTTCCCAAAGGCGACTTCATCTTCTTTTGCCGATTTTTTTAGTTTTTTTCTGAAAAAGAACATTATATCGCCCTCCGAAAATTATTTATTTACCTTGAAAAGGTAGTTACCGTTCTCGTCCATCTTACGCTCAGGGAAATGACAAGCTACAAAGTGTCCGGGAGCAACCTCCTGAAGAAGCGGCGGAACTCGCTTGCACTCCTCACAAGCCATATAGCATCTGGTATGGAATTTACATCCGGACGGAGGCTTTATCGGACTGGGAATATTACCTTCAAGAAGTATTCTGTCCTTCGTAAGGCTCTCGGGATCGGTTGTGGGAATAGAGCTGAGAAGTGCGATGGTATAAGGATGACGGGGATCAGCGAAAATATCGTCTGTGTCCGCAACTTCAACCATATTACCAAGGTACATAACTCCGATTCTGTCCGAAACATAACGAACGACAGAAAGGTTATGGGAAATGAAAAGATATGTCAGCTTTTCCTGATCCTTAAGATCCTGAAGAAGGTTGATTATCTGCGACTGAATGGAAACATCAAGAGCGGAAACGCACTCGTCACAAACAACGAACTTCGGCTTTACCGCAAGTGCTCTTGCGATACAGATTCTCTGTCTCTGACCGCCCGAGAACTGATGAGGATAACGGTTATACATATAGGGCTGAAGTCCGCAGGACTCCATTACCTTAAATACATATTCCTGCATCTTGGGTGAACCGGGCTTGAAGAACTTATGAGTTATAAGTCCCTCCTCGATTATCTGACCGACAGTCATACGAGGATTGAGTGAAGAATAGGGATCCTGGAAGATTATCTGCAGATCCTTGCGGAGCAGACGCATCTCATCGCCCTTAAGTCTGGAAAGGTCAACTCCGTCATCGAGCATTGCCTCATAGCGGGCAAATTCCTCATCCGAAGCATATTTTTCCTTGAGAGAAGCGATTCTCGTATCACACTCGGCAATCTGCGCTTCAAGTGCTTTGATGTTTTCTTCAAGCTCACTGTTTTCTGCTTTAAGCTTTGCAAGCTTTTTCTGTCCATCATCGGGCTTGCCGTCATTTTCAAGAAGCTCGATCTCAAGCTTATTATCCGAAAGCTTGTCGCCAAGCTTCGCCATCTTTACGGAATAACCGTATCTCTCAAGCAAAAGATCCGAGCCTGATTTTGTATCCTTAACAGTAAATCCGCCAAGAATCTTTGCAACATTATCAAGAGCTGTCTTTGCATCGGCAAGAGCAAGATTCTTTTCCTGAAGATCAAAGAATGTTGCTTTTTCGCCCAAATTATCGCATTTTTCGGTAAGCTGGCGTGCCTTCTCCTCTGCCTTCTGATATTTTGCAATATATGCAGATGAATTTTTTATGGTATCAAAGACATATGCAGGGGCAACCTGACCAATGGTTCTGCCATAGTACATACTGCTGCCCGCAGTCTGGTCATAAAGCTGAAGAAGAACTCTTCCGAGAGTTGATTTTCCGCATCCCGATTCTCCAACAAGACCAAAGGTCTCTCCCTCAAAAATATCAATGGAGATATCCTCATTCGCCTTTACATAGAGCTGTTCTTTCTGGAACAGACCCGATTTCGCCAAGGGGAAGTATTTCTTAAGATTCTTGATTGACAACAGCTTTTGCATGCTCTTCACTTCTCCTTTCGATCTTTTCGGGATAGAAGCATCTTACCCACTGATCCTCGGAAACCTGCGCAAGAGCAGGCTCCTCCTCAAGACACTTTTTAGTACAATATTTGCATCTTGGAGCAAATTTGCAGCCCTTGGGAAGGTCAAGAGGATGGGGAACGACACCGGGAATGGGATCGAGCTTCGCTCTATCGTCATTTAGTCTCGGAATCGAGAACATAAGACCCTCCGTATAAGGATGGCTCTTTTCGCAATCGGCAAAAATAAGCTTTGCAGGTGCTCTTTCAACAACCTGTCCGCAGTACATAACCACAACATCGTCTGCCATTTCGTTGATAACACCCAGGTCATGGGTGATAAACATGATAGCAGTGCCGTTTTCACGCTGGAGATCATTCATAAGGCGAAGGATCTGCGCCTGAATGGTAACATCGAGAGCTGTTGTAGGCTCATCGGCAATAAGGATATCGGGCTTGCAGGCAAGTGCCATTGCGATCATAACTCTCTGGCGCATACCGCCCGAAAGCTGATGTGGATACTGCTTTGCAACAGCCTCGGGGTTCGGGATCTGAACCGCACGAAGCATATCAATACATTTTTCCTCTGCCTGCTTCTTTGTCATCTTCTGATGGATGATGAAGGGCTCAGAAAGCTGCTTTTTAACTGTAAATACGGGGTTAAGGCTGGTCATAGGCTCCTGGAATATGACCGAAATTCTGTTACCTCTGATATGATAGAGGTCATTTGTGGACATATTCACAAGATCCTTGCCATCAAAGCTGATCTCTCCGCCGGCAATATATCCGTTTGCGTCCAGCAGACGGAGAATACTCATTGCGGAAACGCTTTTTCCCGAGCCACTCTCGCCAACGATTCCGAGGGTTTTTCCGCGCTCGATGGAATAGGAAACATCATTTACCGCCTTAACGGTACCGTTTCGCGTTTTAAAATATGTGTGCAGATTTTTAACTTCAAGTAACGGCATTATTTTTCCACCTCCGATTTAGGATCGAGAACATCACGAAGTGAGTCACCGATGATGTTGATACAGATAACCGCAAGAGAAAGGAAAATTGCCGGGAAGAGCCAACGCCACCAATAATTCTGAATTACAAGTGAATCACGGCATCCGTCAAGGATATTACCCCATGTAGGACGGGGAAGCTGAACACCGAAGCCGAGATATGAAAGAGATGACTCTGTGAGCATACATGTTGCAAAATCGAGTGTAAGCGAAACGAGGATAACTGAAATTACATTTGGCAGAATATGTCTGAATGCAATTCTCTTTTCCTTTACTCCCATAGATTTTGCTGCGATAACAAATTCCTTTTCACGCTCTGCAAGAACCTGTCCTCTGACCATTTTTGCAAGACCTGTCCAGGAAAGCAGACCGAGAATTATCATGATTATAAAGATTCGGGTATCTTCCTTAAGGTTTGAGCCTTGAAGCACTGCCGACAGCACAAGTGCAAAGGGCAGGAAGGGGATCGCCGAGAAGATTTCGGTGATTCTCATAAGAACAAGGTCAACAAGACCACCGAAATAACCCATTACGCATCCCATGATAACACCGATGATGGATGCAACGATAACGGCAACAGCACCGATGGTCATAGTCATCTTACCGCCGTTCATAACTCGGTTGAATACATCACGTCCAAGATCGTCTGTACCCATAAGATAGCCCTTAAGACCCCATGTATCAACAAGCTTTCCGTCCTTATAAGCATAGTTCTGGAAGCCTGTGGAGATAACTCTGTCTACAGCGCCGTCTTCTTCAAGCGCTGCGGGAACCTTTGTCTGATCGAGCTTACCGTTACCCCATGCGATAACCTTTCCGCTCTCTGTGAGAAGAGAAAAGTGGCGTGTTCCCGCAGAAAGGGATGCGATCTTTTCACCCTCGGGGAGAGTGGGAGCAGCTTTGATAGTACCCAGTGAAATTATCTCGCCATCATCAAGAAGAAGAGCAAGGCTATCACCTGTAACCGCAAAATCAACTATATCACGCTCGCCGATATACTCTATAGTATTTACTCCGTTATAGAGATCATACTGTTTATTCTTACCAACGATAAATTCGCCCTCATTTGTGATTGCGAAAAGATCGGTATTTGTGAAGTGGATCTCATTGAATATTTTACCGTTCTTTGAATATTCCTTATAAACGGAATCCATATTCATAGCGCCGGACATATCGTTACCCCAGCAATAGAGAGTACCGTCATTCATAAGAATGGCTGTAACCTGGTTGCCGCAGACAAGCTGCTTAACATTTGCAACATCTATCTTGCCCTCAATAAGCTCCTCGGGCTGCTTATATTTGCAAATATCTGTCATACGGCCTTCAAGACCGTACTGACCGTTATCATATTCGCCCCAACCGTAGATAGTACCGTCATCACCGATGGCAATGCAGTGGTCGGTTCCGGCAGCAGCAAACTTGATATTGGCATCCTGAACCTCCTGAGGAACCTTCATAACATCACGCCTCGGGTCACTTGAAAGCGAATAATAGTATCCCCACATATGAACATCGCCGTTTCCGTCAAGACCGATAGTGAACGAGCCTCTCGAAGAAATGGAAACAGTATTGTTCTTCATTTCGGAAGGAACCTTCATCATATTCATATTGGGAGCTACATTTTTGTGGAATACCTCTGTATAAGAAAGGTCAACGGGATCGAAAAGAGGACCAACAAAAACGAAAATAAACATACATGCAAGCACGATAACTGCGCCTGTTGCAAGAGGCTTACGGAAAAATCTCTTTACAGCAAGCTTTGAGGGGCTGTCATAGCGCTCATCGGCAATGGTATATTCCTTTGAGCCACCAAAAAGTCCGCCAAGGAAAGTGCGGCGAAGAGTTTGTCCGAGTCCTGTGTTTTTTCTGCCGGAGGCATTATTATTTTTACTCATTTTCATTGCCTCCTTACTTATTTACTCTGATTCTCGGATCGGCAAAGCCATAGAGAATGTCGATTACAAGGTTACCCATAAGTCCTATTATTACATAGAACATCTGAAGCAGAAGAACGACCTCAAAATCCTTCTGGGTAAGAGAATTGATATAAATTCTTCCCATACCGTTAAGACCGAAGATGTTTTCGATCATAATAGAGCCCGAGAAGATACTGAGGAACCAACCAACAACGAGAGTGATGATCGGAATAAGCGCATTTCTCCAAGCATGGCTGAAAATGACGATCTTCTCACGCAGACCCTTTGCTCTTGCTGTACGGATGCAGTCCATACTGAGAGCCTCGATCATAGAAGAGCGCACATATCTTGTCATACCGCCAAGAGAAGTTGCTGTCATAACGATAAGAGGAAGAGCCATATAATAAAGCTCGTCCAGATATTTTTTCATTCCGGTAAAGTTTGATCCGGGGGTCTTCATTCCCGAGACGGGGAACCACCCGAGCATTATCGCAAATATCCAAATAAACAGAATTGCCGAAATAAACACAGGAATACTATATCCTACGATCGTTGCAACCTGAACCGCAGTATCTCTCTTACTTCCTCGCTTAACTCCACAGAAAATACCGAGAGGAATAGTTATTCCAAGTCCGAGTATAGTTGCAAAAATATTTATAAATATGGTATTTCTCATCGGCTTTGCCAAAACATCCTGAACAGGTCTGTCATAGACATAACTATAGCCCATATCTCCCTGAAGAATGCCTTGATACTGACCATTTATCGGCATCACACCGATCCAGCCAAGATATCTGACAAAAACATTTTGGTCAAGTCCCAATTCCTTACGAAGTTCCTGATATTTGTTTTCAAAGCCGACCGGGTCATTCTTATAGACCTGCTTCCAGTTCTCCGCCTCGGCTCTTGCCCTATCATAAGGGATCATTGCATATACCAGATACATAAGGAGAGAGAGGATCAGGAATACCACAAGCATATATCCCAATCTTTTCAGTATATATTTACCCATAGTAAATACTCTCCGTTCCTGCCCCCACACCACGGGGCATAGATTTTTATTTTTCCTACATTGTAGGGGTGACCTGCGAATATGTCACAAGTCTTTTTTCCCGTGGACATACCCACAGGTCGCCCCTACTGCGATTACTAATTCCGTTAAAGGAGCGTAAATTTAAAAGCAAGTTACGGGGACAGCCCGAAGGCCATCCCCATAACGGATTGCTAAAAAAGTTAAACTAACTTATAAGCAGCTCTTCCAAAAATTACTGAGCGTTTGCGATTGTGCAGTAAAGGAGAGCGTCTACAGGGCTCCAGAACGGGCTTGTTTCGAAGTTCTGGATCTTTGCATTGTAAATATCGAAGTAGTAGTTGGAGTAAAGCGGGATATCGGGAAGAAGCTTGTTCCATCTCTCGATATAAGCGCCCCACCACTCGTTGTACTCATCGGTTGTCTTTGCATTGTAAACCATTGCCATGGAGAGGTAGTCCATACCGAGCTTACCGCCGGATGCTTCCATAGCCTCAGCATATGTGAGCTTCTCACCTGTCATATCATAGGGGAATGCTACATCATACTCATCAAAGAGCTTGTTGGAAGAATAACCGAAGTAAACAGGGTCAAGAGACCAGTTATAAGCATAGTCATAAACTGCGCTGTTCCAGCCTGTTGCGAGGTTGAACATACCGTATGTAGGTGTTCCGCCGTAACCATAGGACTCTTCACGATAGATCTCACCAAGGAGCTTATCGAAGTCACCTGTTACGCTACGAATAACCATACCGAGTGCGTTTACATCATCTGTGCCAACAAGTCTTGCAGCAAGCATATCTGTAACATCGTTGGGAGTTGTGCCGAACCAGTTGATTGCGAGAGGCATATAGTACTCACCATTAACTTCAACAGTCTTGTACTCAACGCCGTCTGTATTAGCAACAGAAGCATATGTCTTGTTTACGCCGCCTGTAGCCTCAGCCTCTTCAGCTGTGAGCTTTCTGTAACGAACAGCGTCAACGCCTGTCTGACCTTCAACGAAGTCCTCACCCTTGGAGTTGTAGATCCAACCGCCATCGATGAGAGCCTGCTTTGCGTTCTCAACGGAGTAAGCATACTCTGTGAGTTCGATTGTGTCCTCAACTGCTGCCCACATATCGAAGTCAGGAGAATAAGGACCGTAAACAACTGTACCGTAACCGCCTGTGAACGCCTGAGCGAACTCGGATGTGTTAAGTACATAAGCGATAGCCTGACGAGTAGACTCGAACATTGTAGGACCGAAGTCGCACTCGAACTGGAGCTTACCGTAACCTGCTCTCTGGTAGTGAACTTCAGCGAACTTGCCGTTGCTTTCGTCAATAACAGCGAGAGCTGCCTGTGTATCGGAACCGCCTGTGATACCTGCAAGGATATCAACTGCACCGCTCTTGAACTGGTCGAGCTGTGTCTCGGAAACTATCTTTACATAAACGATAGTCTCGATAGAGGGCTTCTGACCCTCAAAGTTACCTGCGAAGTTGGGGTTAAGTGTAAGTGTGCACTCCTTTGTACCCTCGTCCCACTCGGAAACTACATAAGGACCGGAGAAAGCATACTTTGTTACATCGTAACGAGCTTCCTTGAGGTGCTCGGACTTAGCATATGTGAGAGCCTCTGCTGTAGAATCAGCGCCCTTTGCATACCAAGCCTCTGTGAGGTATGCGCCGTTACCATCATCCTTAACCTCTACGCCCTCGCCAAGAACGAGGTCAAGGGGATAAGGTGTAACTGCACCGTATGTATTTGCAAAATAGTAAGGATAGTAGCCGGCCTCTGCACTGATTGTGAGAGAGAAGCTATAGTCGCCGAGAAGACGGATGCCTGCGAATTCCTTTGTAGGAACAACTTCTGCATCATCTGCAACAGCAACATCCTCGCCGCAGTATGCAGCAAAGGAGTTATAACCAACCATAGCCTGACCGGACATACCTGTGTGACCTGCATTTACAGATACAGGGGAGCTGAATGCAAGTACATATGCGAGATAGTTAACAGCCTTAACTTCTGTTCCATCGCTGAAAAGAAGACCGGGATTGATCTCGATTGTAACAACGAGGTCGCCTGCTTCATTTTCCTCTTCGGTGTGGCTCTTAACAACGGTGTCATTCCAAACGTATGCACCGCCCTGGTTTGTCTCCATTGTGGAGTAACCTGTGATAAGACCGTTTACATCCTGGTCAGCAGCACCTGCGGAGCTACCACCAAAACCGGGCCAACGGAAATCGCCTGCAAGCTCTGTTGTGTTACCGACGATAACCTTGTTCTCATTCTTCTCACCGCTTACAACGCCTGTGTCAACGCCTGTGTCAGCACCGGTGTCATCGCCATTGTTAGCTGCAGGTCCGCAGCCTACAAAGCAAAGAGCAAGCATTACGAGAGAGAGAACCAAACTGAGAATTCTCTTGTTCATAATATTTTCCTCCTAAATATTAAATCTTTCGGCTTCGCACCGTTCCGACATTCAAAAAGGATGAATTATGTTCTATTGAAAATAGAACATAAACTCAAATAGGGCTAGCCCTATTTTGCCTTTCTGAAAGCAAAACGAATGTCCCGCAGATAAGACCACAAACCAATACCTCTGCGTCCACGCACAAAAAACCTCCCCTGCCCCTCCCTGTAAAGGGCGGTTTGATTTTAGGTCACGGGAGCGCACAAGTGTTTTGTCAAAAATATATCAAAGTCAAAACACAAAAAGATATTGTTCGGTAGTAATTTTACCATATAACGAACTGTTTGTCAATATTTTTTTTGCTTTTTGTGCGTTTTTCACTAATATAGCCATCAAATCAGCAAGTTTATGCAGTGCGTTTTCGGCTTTTTGCACAACGAAAAAATCGTCTTCAAAGCATAACGACCAAAATTCTCCGAAAGCAAAAAATTTTCTCCATATTTATATTATAAATATGCCTTTTTGAAAAAGCCACCATACGCCGATGGAAAAGAAGTTGATTCATCAAAATATCTCTGTTGTTTTTAAACAGGAATTTATCGAACTGTCTGATAGTGATGAAATCATCCTTTAGCGTATCCAGATCCATCACTTCGTTCAGGATGACTTGTGAGGAGATTGATGACAAGTTTTCTACATAGAATTCTCATGAATTTCATGTAGAAACACAGATAAACAACAATAAAAATTCCCTTTTTCAAAGTTTTGATCGACCTTTTTTAAAAGGTCGCGCGAGCCGACGGCGGCGTCGGTCGCCTCCGCAGAGGCGAAACTCCTTCACCGACAAATTACTGTTTATCTATATTTCACGCCTTTCCGACAGAGCCAAAGAGAGTCATTTTCTTTATAACTTCCTTCTTTATCTCCTCAACCTTGCAGTTTCTTGCCGCAAGATATCCGATTCCCTCCTCGGAGCACTTTTTCATAGCTCTTTCTCCCGCAAGACAGAGGTCTGTGAAGATATTCATCTTTGCAATTCCGTCCTTAATTGCGGTCTTGAAGTCAAGATCGGTAAGTCCCGAGCCACCGTGGAGAACAAGCGGTGTTTCGGTTGCCTGTCTGATCTCCTGAAGCCTCACAAAATCAAGCTTCGGCTTCTTCTTATATGCGCCGTGTGCCGTTCCGATGGCGATGGCAAGTGCGTCAACTCCGGTATCGGCTATGTAATCGAGAGCCTGCTTTGGTGTTGTGTAAAGTGCGGAATCATCACCGTCATCGCTGTCCGCATTTCCAACATGACCAATCTCGCCCTCAACGCTTGCGCCAAAGGAATGAGCGATCTTCACGATCTCTCTTGTCTGTGCGATATTCTCGGAATATTCATGGATAGATCCGTCAAACATTATGCTGGAAAAACCAAGCTTCAAAGCCTCGATGCAGCGATCAAATGTAAGTCCATGGTCATAGTGCATAACGACCGGAACGCTTGCCGCCTTTGCTCTTGCGAGGATCGCAGGAGCTATGAGCTGAAGCTCGCCATAGGGCAAAAGAACCTCGGCAGTTCCTATGATAACGGGTGATCTTGTCTCCTCGGCAGCCTCGATAACTGCCTGGAGCATATCTGTGTCTGTTGTGTTGAAAAGTCCAACGGCATAGTGACCGTCTCTTGCCTTTGGAAGTACATCATTAAGTGTTACTAACATTTTACATATCCTCCTCGATCATAGGTGCTCTGACGATCCTATTGTCTGTGAAAACATCTGTCTCATCCGTGCTCATTGTGGAAAATTCGGAAATAACTGCGCCCTCGTCGCCCGATGTGAACCAATGGAGAGTGCCGGGCATGATGGTATACTGCTCACCGGGATTCAGAACGATCTCATGGTAAACTGTTGTGTCGGTTTCGGGAAGGAGAGCGCCGATCTCATCCTTTTTGCCCTCACCCTCAACATAAAGATAGACCTTTCCATAGCGGCATCTGAAGGTCTCCTCCTTGCCCTGCTGTCCATATGAATCAACATGCTTGTGCTCAGGGCAGGTCTGGTGCGGCAAAAGAACCATTTCCTTTGCGCAAACTCTCTCTGTGTTGATATAAACGCAGAGCTGAAGTCCGACCTTTTCCACCATTCCAAGTCCAAAATCCGCAACCTCAACAGGCTCGTCCTCACGAACGACGATATTCGCCTTCTTGAAATACTCTCTTGCGAGCTTTTCCATTCTCACATATTCGCTTCTTTTCATTTTTCTAACTCCTTTTTATATTTTCAGTTCATTTCTTTCAAAATTTTTCAGCATATCCTCGATATAAGCTTTCGATTTCATTCCGCTGATGGAATCGGGAGCGGAAAGATTGCAGGCAGCAGCGGCAGAAGAGAATTCAAGTATTCTTCTGTCATCAAAGCCCTTATAGAGCCCGTAAAGACAGCCTGCTGTAAAGGCATCTCCCGCACCAACGCTTCCTTTGATATATCCCTTGGGGAGCTTAAGTGAGGGAACTGCGGTAAATTCGCCGTCTCGGTTCATTATAAATCCGCCCTCGGGGCAATGAACGATGACCTTGTCTCTGACGCCGTATTCAAAGAATCTTTCCATTGTGCGCCTGATATTTGAAACATTGAGAGAGCCATCGTCATTTCTCGGAGAAAGTCCCGTAACCTTGCCGCTCTCAACCTCATTCATTGTGGCATAGCTGCAATATTTAAGAGCCGGGATAACCTTTGCGGCAAAACGCTCGCTATCCTCACTGACAACATCAATAGATGTTTTTATGCCCTTTGCCTTCACATCGTGAAGAAGCCTTGCCATCTTTGTGCCATATTCCTCATCCTCACAGTCGAGAGCATCAAGAAGCAGGATATATCCGATATGGAATATCTCGCAATCGAGAGAACCTATGTCAATATCCTTCTGGGAAAAATCCGCATTTGATCCTTTCATGTGGAAGAATGTGCGCTCGCCTGTGTCGATTTCGGTCATAACGCTCGTATAGCTTGTTGGGTTATTTTGCGAAATAACGACACGGCTTGTATCTATTCCGTATTTTTTCAGCTCTGAAATGATAAATCTACCTTGCTCGTCAGAGCCGATCTTGCCCACCGCCGAGAGATGAAGCTCGGGGTCAATGACTGCAAGATCAATAATTGTGTTCGGCACGGCACCGCCCACTGCATTATGAGTTTCAAGAATCGTCGAGAGCATATTTTTGCTCGGATATCTGTCAATCATATTGATGATATCAACGAGAATATTTCCTGCAATGACGATTCCTCTTGCGCTTCCTTTCATAAGATAGTCAACTGAAACAGAGAAGATGTCCGAAAGGGCTGGTAACTGCGTAATTTCCGGGAACCCGCCGCCTCTTTCCCACTTGCTCACCGCTTTATCGCTGACATTCAGCCTTTGGGCAAGCTCGCTTTGGGTAAGTCCCTGCTTTTTTCTGAGCATAGTAATCTTTTTACCAAAATCCACGGGGTTCATCTGTTTTTCCTCCTCGCTTTTTCTTACAATTCTATTATATAGGTTTTTTTAAAAATTGTAAACCTACTTGAAGGTAAAATTATAAACTTTTCGTTTTGCTTGTTCTCTACTGATAGTAGATTTTTGCTTTTTTTAATAATGTATAATCAGTCATTTATTTGGGAAAAATTATAAAAACAAAGGAGGTTAAAAAATGAACACACTTTCAACCAAAGAGAACGGACTTTTAAAGGATCTTGCGGGACAGGAGAAGCTCTGCATCGACAAATATAACAGATATAGCAGCGAGGCTAAAAGCCCTGTTTTGAAGGCACTTTTTCAGTCTATGGCAAAAACAGAGGAGGAGCATCTTAAAACCGTAAATGAAATGATAAGCGGCGGCACTCCTTCAATGCCCTTGACCATCGGAAATTCAAACAACCAAAACACCGAAGCCTTTTCATATAGCAGTGAGGATGAAAGAAAGCAGGATGCTTTTCTATGCACCGATATGCTCGCAACGGAAAAGCACGCTTCGAGCCTTTATGACACAAGCGTTTTTGAATTTACCATGCCCGAGCATCGCAGGATCCTCAATCACATTCAAGCAGAGGAACAGCAGCACGGCGAGCAAATCTATGCTTATATGAAAAACAACAATATGTATAACTGATAAGACCGAAAAAGACCGTTTCCCACACAGTTCGACAAATTCCTGTTTGTTGAAACTATGCCCCAATGCTGTTGCATTGCCCTACGGGTTCAACATTTCCTGCGGCTCCGCTCGTTTTTGACGGCTGTGGGTTTATCATCTGTTAATGCTAATAGATTCTTCGCTACGCTCAGAATGACGAGTTAAGTGTAAGTCTTCATCACTATACGTCATCCTGAACGAAGTGAAGGATCTATTAGCATATCGGGTGTATAAACGATAGTGTATCAAAAACGAAGTGGAGTCGAACCGCTTGCGGCAATACCATGTTGTATAACTACTATTACCTCGGACGAAATTCGCGAGGTAGGGCGGTCGGCAAAAATATATAATCACGGTAATTAAAGTTTTTTGCCAAGCTTTTTTCAAAAAAGCGGGAAAAAGCGGCTATCCCGAAGGACAGCCGCTTAAAATTGTTGAGTTTTGTAATGTGAAGCGAATTACTTAACGATTATTCCGCTCCAGCCTTCGCTCTCTTCGAGCTCTACAGGCTCTACCGTTGTCCATACGCCATCAACGAGATTCTGATATGTGAATCCGTTAGTCTCGCAGAATGCAGCGATAGTTTCTTTATATGTGGGCTGCTGGAATGTTACACCGGTGGTGCTTCCTTTCGCAAAGATATCAGCAGAAATGGCAGTTATCGCATCGCTGAGTCTGACAGTTTTGATTGTAGATGTGCAATATGAGAACATCTCAGATCCGAGTGATGTAAGAGCTGTTGCATTTGTGAAGTCGATAACGCCCTCAACTCTGTTTTCGGGGTTGCCGTTTTCATCATATCCGCCGCCGAACCAAACGGTTGTGAGTGCCTTGTTAGACTTGAAGAATTGTGTGGAAGGCTTTGCATCCGCAGGGAGCCACATTTCCTTTACATAGTTAGCACCGTCAAATGTATATGATGTATTGATGCTGGTGAGCCAATGGAGGTCAACTGTGCCCTCTGCTACAGGATAACCTGCTCTGTAGATTGTCCTTACGCTAGGAGTGCTCTCAAATGACTGAGCTGCAAGCTTTGTGAAATCCTCGCTATAGACATAAGTAGTAGCAGAGCAATCACGATATGGCATTGCGCCGAGGGTTGTGATACCTGTGTCAAATACAACACGTTCAATTGAACCCCAAACATTAGCTTTAATGATAGGATTGGGGAATTTTGCAGCTGAAACAGATGTTATCTTGCTTGCGCTGAACCAGTTTGACTGAAGCTGACCTGCTGTTCCGTTACCCCAGCTTGCAGCTGTTGTTGCAGAGGTGGTTCCGCCAATTGAGCTATGAACAAGCACATACTTGCCTGAGGTATAAGGAGAATTGAAGATGCTGAGAGCTGTTCCGGAATTTGTAAATCCTGTGAGAACTCCTGAGGAAACCTGGCAAGTTACCTGAGGAATCTTTACGAGTGCGAAGGTATCACCAAATGCATTACCGTCAAGATCCTTCATTTCAACGCCTTCGCCAAGCTTTGTATCTGTTACAACATAGTGTGTATCCTTTTTGAGGGTTACAGCACCGCCTGCAACGAGAGTGTTCCAAACGATATCATCAGGGTCATTCTTATCGTTTATAAAGCCCTCCATATACATACGCATGGAAACTTCATAAATGCTTGCATCCTTAAGGGTTGCATCATGTGCAGTGTCTGTTTCATAGTCGGTATAAAGGATAACCGTCTCGCCATCCTTTGTCCATACTTCGTAGCCTGCCATATAAACTTCGGTTGTGTAGTTTGCCTTATAGTTAACAACAGAAACTGCGAAATATGTGTTTGCCGCATTTTCAACATCTGCACCTTTAAGCTTCTTTGCAAGAACAACATCTTCGTTTGTTGAGTAGATCGGGAATGTTCTGAGATGTGCATCAGCTGTTACGGTATTTGCAGCAGCATCATAGTAAACCTTTGCACCGAGAGAATTCTTCTTAGAAGATGCGGAAAGAAGTGCGCCGTACTCCTGAAGAGTCCATCCGTTTTCTTCGTTAGCCTCGATCTTTGCGCTGTCTGCAAAGAATACGCCACGGAGACCGTTCTTTATACTTGTACGAACCTTCCAGCCGTCGAATACAACAGAACTTGTAAGACCTTCGCCGGAAGAAGCGGCTTCTTCATAGATATAAGAGCCTTCGGGAAGAATGCCCGATGCAAGAAGTGCATCTGCTGTAACTGTATTGTCCGCATAGTTATAGATAACTACAGGGTTTTCAAGACCTGCAAAAGCACCTGCTTCAACAGTTGTAATAGCACAGCCTGCGGGAATTTCAATGCTTGTAAGACCTGTGCATCCGGTGAATGCATTTGCCTTGATTGTCAATATGCCTGCCTTAGGAAGAACGAGCTTTTTAAAGAGTGGGTTATTTGCAAACATATTTGCATAGATAGCCTTGCCGGTATTATCGATCTCTGTCACTCCGCTAAGATTAAGAACACCCTTTGTTATATTGGAGGATGAACCAAACGCTTCGAGCTTCTTGTTATTATTTACTTTGAGTGTACCCTGAACACGGTTTACATCCCAAATAACGGCTGTAAGCTCGGGAAGTTCGATAAAGTCGCCCAATCCGCCATTATTAGCGGTAACCTTTTTACCATTAGCCTTTGCATGAATGGTCTTGATCGCATACTTCCATGTTGTGATCATTGTCTTCCATTCGTCAGTTCCAAGTGTTTTGTCCCAGTTGTTACAATCGATTACTGCCTTACCTTTTGCTAGGTCGAAATCATAAGTAACAGCGTAAGTAGTTGTGCCTATAGTACCCTGAGCATAGGAGGTAGTTGCCATGTATTCAGTATACCATGCAGGAGCCTGCTCCTCGGTATAGTATGTATAATCAAATGTACCGTAAACACGAGCAGCGCGAGAATTGATCATATTGTAAGCAGATGTCTCACCTACAGAGCCGGGATATACTACGAAATTATAGCTATTACCGGTGCGACCAAATACGTCATTAAGGTTAAAGCTACCTGTTCTGGGGAGCCAGAGAGTTGCACCGTTTGCAGGAGCGGTCTCGAATACCTGGCTATTAACCGTGCCTGTGAAGTTACGCAGGTCGATTACATTGTCGGGAGAATCTGCACCGGCAGTCTTAAGCTCTACAAGTGCCTTACAATCAGCAAATGCCATACCGCCGAGAGATACTGTCTCTGCAGGGAATGTTACAGACTTAAGTGCATGATTCTTATAGAATATTGCATTAGGAGTTGTTGTGATAGGAGCTGTGATAACAACATTCTCGATCTCGGCAGCATAAGCAGCATACCAAGGAATCATGTCGGTATCTACGCCGCCCTTACCTGTTCCATTGAGGTTATTTGTCCAACCGGATGTTTCGCCATTCACCCAAACGATGGATGTGCTTGTACCGGAAATTGTAAGAACCTTTGTAACTCTATCATAGGACCAAACAAGGTCGTTTTCGTTAGTATCATCCTGGTCAACCTGACCGCCAACAACAAGCTCTGACTTGGGAGCTATAACCTTAAGAAGTCCTGCACTTTCAAGTCCTTCAGCAGCAGCGCTGTCGAGCGGGAATGTTACTGTGAGTTCGCTGTAACCTTCCGTGCCGTTTATCCAAGCATCAAATGCGCCTTCTTCAATCGTTGTAATAGTTTCGGGAATATCCAATGTTGTAAGTGCTGTGCAGCCTGCAAAAGTATCAGCACAAATGGTTGCAGCATTTGTGTTTGAAGGAAGAATTACCTTCTCGATCGCCTCACAACCTGAGAACATTGCACGCAGATATGAATATGTCTTAACATCATCAGTATCGATATACGTTGCGCCCGAAAGATCAGCAACTCCATCTACAAGCTCGCCGCCAAAACTTACAGCCTTGAGAGCTGTGCAGCCTTCAAACATGCCATAGCTTGTGTCGTTCTGGATTCTCTGACCGGCAGGAAGCTTAACGGTTTCAAGATTGGTAAGGTTTGAAAAAGCACCATAAGTCTCACCCATGTAAATCTTGTTATATCCGCCATTGAAAACAATGTTCTTTATATAACTTCCGTAAGCATTCTTGAAGGTTGCATATGTACCCTTGGGATTAAACTGTTTCCAAGAACCTTCCTTGTCGGTCTTATTAATGGTAAGAAGACCGCTTACAACGTCGAAATCCCATGCAGCAAAACCATCGGTGCTTACACCGCTCACGGGAGCTTCTGTATAAGCCTCAACGGTATAGTTATCAGCAGTGAGAAGCTTCTCATCGGTTTTTGAAGGTGTCCAAGCAGGATATGTTTCTCTGAAGTACACATCCGAAGCAGTGCCCGGAACAGTCTTGATTGTAGCTATTGTAGTTGTTGTAAACAGCTTGTAGTTACTTGCAAAAGCGTTCTTAATATAAGGTGTAAGGATAGTTATGTTCTTTCCTTCACAGCACGCCTCAAATGCACCGTAACCAAGATTGGTCATATTGCGAAGGTCAATTGTTCCTGTGGGAGTGCCTGCGGGACCAAATGTTGTGAGCGCTTTCATTGAAGCAAAAACACAAGACTGGGATGTGCAGTCGATCACTGTATCGGGAAGAACTACTGTATGCACTTTTGTGAGATTCTTGAATGCATATTCTTGAGTTATTTTGGTTATCGGAGCTTCGATAACAACCTTTGTGATACTACCAAGAATTGCTTTTCCCTCGGAATCTTGATACCACGGGATGGTTGTTGCATTAATTGCATTCCAAAATGCTTTAGAATGGAAATTGAGTGTTGTGTCTTCACCTGTGATGGTGAGGACTCTTTCTGTAACATCACCAACTGTGATGTCCTGAACCTTCCATTTAAGTTCAGTTTCTGTTCTGTTTTCGTCAGCAATCGGTGTTGTCTTATCCTCTTCATACATATTGACATAACCGTTTGCAACGTCAACGACAGTTTCTGTTGCGCCTGCCATTACCGTAAGAACGCACATTGTGCATACTACGAGAATTGCAAGCAGAAGAAGTTTAAAGTTCTTCATAATTGTGTTTCCTTTCATATATAATTTTATTTGGATACGCAGTACTATTTTAGCACTTTTTGCACAAATAGTCAATAGTTTTCACAAAAAAATATATATTTTGGACGAATTTATATGATATTTTTCATGGTATTTTTTTCGCTTGTTGTATTTTCTTCTATTATTTTGATTTTTTTGCAATTTTTCGTAAACGGCAAGCGGACAGTCTGCATTTTATTCTAAACCATACGATGATTTTTCAAAAATACATTCAAAGGACATAAAGTTCTGTCTTTATAGCATAAACAGGAATTTGGCGAACTGTCAGATAGCGGTGAAATCATCCTTTAGCGTTTCCAGATCCTTCACTTCGTTCAGGATGACTTGTGAGGAGATTGATGACAAGTTTTCTACATAGAATTCTCATAAATTCCATGTAGAAACACAGATAAACAACAATAAAAATTCCCTTTTT
>JAFXAN010000103.1 GCA_017517035.1 Clostridia bacterium | reverse complement strand
TACTTCATACAACCCCTTACAGGAGCTATCCTACAGGCGTAACTGCATCCGCAAGCAAGAGACACGAATATATCCGTTGGGCAAGTATTGATAAGAGATTCATCATTGAGGATGACTTTGAGTCCGAATTTTCGGTTTCCACAAAGCCGGAGGATACTCTATTCTCACTTTCAGAGGATGATAACGTAATCTATCTGAATACCTTCTCCAAAACAATCTCCCCCTCTTTGCGAATCGGATATATGGTTCTTCCAAAAAAACTTGTATCAGTCTTTGATGAACGCCTTGGATTCTATTCGTGTACCGTTCCAACTTTTGAACAGTATGTCATCGCAAGGCTTATCCAAAACGGAGACTTCGAACGACATATCAACAGAGTAAGACGAAATTTAAGAAAAAAACTAAAGTTATAATAAAGGCAAAAAGAATGGGTGTCGCGTGAGTGCGACACCCTTGTTGTTAAATGTTTTCATTTTTCAGCGCATCAATAGGATTTTCTTTTTTGATCTTATGCATTGCATAGATCATGGTTGCAAAGACCACAAGAAATACGCTGAGTGTTGCAATAAATTACTTTTGCTATATTCTTTTACTTTTTTACTTGGCACAATCGTGGTTACCGCAATCGTGCGTGCCGCAACCGTGGTTGCCACAGCTGTGAGCACCGTTGCCGTGCTCGTGATCGTGGTGATCGCACTTGACGTTAGGATTATAGCCGAGATTGTTCGCAAGATACGCCTCGACCGCTTCCTTGAGAGTTGCGAGTCCATCTGTTAATTCGTAAAGATAGATCTCATTGATAAACCACCTCCCTCAAAACGCTTTCTTCCGCGTTTTCTTTGATGTTATTCATCGCTTGCACCCAGCATTTCGGATCATAGGCTTTGAGTTCTTCGGTTACGTTCTGCATCTTAGCCATTTGTTCGATGTATATGTTCAGTTGTTCGCGTGCTTGTTCATCAATCTTATGGAGATATTCACTCAATCGACATTCCGAAACAAGCGTGGTATATCTGCCTTTACGATGTTCCTTGATATAATCAAGGTGTAATAATCCGTATTTGCCAATGGTGTAATTTGTCTGCTTGGGTAGTTCAAGATTGGGGTAAAAGCATCCATTTTCTTCACGATAGGTAATTTTCATTATAAATTCCTCACAAATTAATTATTCATACAATAATCAACCGCTTTGACTTACATTTTATTTGTGTGAGGATTTCTGACATTCACAGTGGTACTCATATCGCTATGTCCGAGCCATTCCTGGATCTGCTTCATAGGCACGCCTTGTGCGAGAAGCACCGAGGCGCAGGAGTGGCGAATATTGTGGAAGCGGATTTTCTTCGGCTTATACTTTTCAAAAAGACAATTTAGACAAATTGGGTAACTTTCAATTTGTAATTACGAAACAATATTAAAATAAAAAAATACAAAATCCGATTAAAAAAAGCATCCAAAGCTCTTGCTTTTTTCACATAAACATAGTATAATAATATCGGTTCAATTGTGAATTTTAACAAAAAAACAGAAAAATGAAAGGAATTCATCATGAAAAAGGAAATTCAATTGGATGAACACGGCAAGCGTCGCTTCGGTATACGCGACAGTATTGCCTATGCAGCCGGTGATCTCGGTTGCAACATGAGCTTTGCGCTCAAAGGAACTATGGCACTTTTCTGGACACAGGTCATGGGAATGAGTGCTTGGTATTCTCTGCTCCTTGTTATCGTTCAGTTCTGGGATGCCATCAATGACCCCCTTATCGGATCTCTTATTGATGCTGACAAGCATAAGTATAAGAGAAACAAATTCCTTCAGTACATCTGGATAGGCTCGATCGGTCTTATCATTGGCGGTGCTTGCTGCTTCCTGCCTTTCCCCGCTGCTCCCGTTTGGGCAAAGTTTATAATCTTTATCGCAGGTTATGTTGTTTGGGATGCTTTCTACACCATCGCAAATGTACCCTACGGCTCTCTTCTCTCTCTTATCTCCGATAAGGCTGCAGACAGAGCTTCCCTTTCCGCTTGGCGTTCTGTCGGTTCCATGGTTGGTAATATGCTCCCTATGGTTATCCTTCCTTTCCTCATTTATAACGAGGATGAGTCGCTTAACGGAAATATGGTTTTTGTTGCTGCTCTCGTTATGGGTGTTCTCGGCTTCATCTGCTTCCAATTCATGATCAAAAACACAGAGATCAGAGTTGATACAGAAACAAGACTGAATGAGGATCAACCCAAATTTAATATTTGGAAGGCACTTGTAAACTTCGCAAAGAACCGTCCCGCTGTCGGCGCTACTCTTGCTGCAATGGGTATGTTCATCGGTATGCAGGGCGCTGCAACCGCTGTTTCGGTTACTTTCCAGATCTATTTCAAGAACACAAAAATTTCCGGTATCGTTCAGCTTTTCGCTATGATCCCGATAGTTCTCTTTACTCCTCTTGCTCGTAAAATGGTTACTAAATACGGTAAGAAGGAGCTTTCCGTCGTCGGCTCAATCTGCTCCATTATCGGTGGTCTCGGTCTCTTTATCATCACTCCCAACAATGTTGGCCTCGATCTTGTTGTTTACATAGTTTGCCAGCTTGTTTACAGCCTCGGTCTCGGTATCTATTCTACAGTTTCCTGGGCTATGATGGGAGACGCTATCGACTATAACGAGTGGAAAACAGGAAGCCGTGAGGAAGGCGTTGTATATTCACTTCACTCATTCTTCCGTAAGCTCGCTCAGGGTATCGGTCCCGCAGTTGCACTTATCATCATGCAGGGCATGGGATATGTAAACAACGCAATTGATCCCAAAACAGGTGCAGAGTTTATTGATGTCAACCTTCTCTCATGGGATTTTGCAGTTGAGCTTCGTACACTCGTTGCAATTCTCTTCCTCGCTTCTGCGGTCATGCAGTTTATCGGTCTCGGACTTATTTACAATCTTGACAAGAAAACTCTTGCAAAGATGAATGCAGACCTCGGTCGTGATGTAAACGAATAATTGTTCATTTTAAATCAAACTACAAATGGGTGTTCGACTGATATGGTCGAACACCCTCTTGGAATAAAATATCAAACGAAGGAGTAAAACGTGAGAAACATTTTTAATCTTAATGAAAATTGGATGTTCGTAAAAGACACAACCGACATAAGCGTTCGTGAGGGTGAGAAAATCAATCTGCCCCATTCATGGAATGCTATTGACGGTCAGGATGGCGGAAATGATTATTTTCGCGGTCCCTGTCTTTACAAAAAAACATTAAAAAAAGCCTTTATTCCCTCTGCGGATCTCTATTATCTGGAGATAAAAGGCGCAAACTCTTCAGCAGATGTGTATGTCGGCGGCAAAAAGCTTGCACATCATGACGGCGGTTATTCCACATGGAGAGTTAATATTACCGAGGAGATCGCAGAAGAAACAGAGATCGCCATCATTGTTGATAATTCGGCAAATGACACCGTATATCCTCAGATGGCAGACTTTACATTCTATGGCGGTATTTACAGAGATGTAAACCTCGTATGCGTAAACAAAACTCATTTCGATCTTGATTACTATGGCGGCCCCGGCCTTAAGATCACACCTACCGTCGAAGGCACGGACGCAAAGGTTGAGGTTGAGGTATATACAACAGAACTTACAGAAAACCAGAAGCTTGTTTATACCATCTATGATAAGGACGAAAACGAGCTTCAGAAAATCGAAACAAGTGACAAAAAGGCAACCTTTGAGATTAAGGATGTTCACCTTTGGAACGGTAGAAAAGATCCGTATCTCTATTGCTGCGAGGTTGAGATCGTTGAAAACGATGAGGTTCTTGATAATGTCTGTAACCGCTTCGGATGCCGCAGCTTCAAGATTGATCCCAACAATGGATTCATTCTTAACGGTGAAGAATATCCCCTTCGCGGCGTTTCCCGTCACCAAGACAGATGGGGCGTTGGTAACGCACTTCTTCCCGAACACCATAGAGAAGATATAGATCTTATCATGGAGGTTGGTGCAACAACCATTCGTCTTGCTCACTATCAGCACGATCAGTATTTCTATGATCTTTGCGACGAAAAGGGTCTTGTGATCTGGGCCGAGATCCCTTATATCTCAAAGCATATGCCCGGAGGCAGAGAAAATACAATTTCTCAGATGAAGGAGCTTGTTACCCAGAATTATAACCATCCTTCCATCGTTGTTTGGGGACTCTCAAACGAAATTTCAATCGGCGGTTCGGATGACGATCTGCTTGAAAACCACAGAATTTTGAACGATCTCGTTCATGAAATGGATAAGACACGCCTGACCACTATCGCAGCGGTTTCAATGTGCAAAATGGATGATCCATACCTGCAAATTCCCGATGTTGTTTCCTACAACCACTATTTCGGATGGTATGGCGGCGATACAACAATGAACGGTCCTTGGTTTGATAAATTCCATGAAATGCATCCAAATATTCCAATCGGCTGTTCCGAATACGGCTGCGAGGCTCTCAATTGGCACACAAGCGATCCAAAGCAAGGCGACTACACCGAGGAATATCAGGCTTACTACCATGAGGAGCTTATCAAGCAGTTCTTCTGCCGTAAATATATATGGGCAACCCATGTTTGGAATATGTTTGATTTCGGAGCTGATGCGAGAGCCGAGGGCGGTGAAAACGGTCAGAACCATAAGGGTCTTGTAACAATGGACAGAAAATATAAGAAGGATGCCTTCTATGCTTATAAGGCTTGGCTCTCCGACGATCCGTTTGTTCACCTTTGCGGTAAGAGATATGTTGACCGCACAGAGGATGTTACAAAGGTAACCGTTTATTCCAATCTTCCCGAGGTTGAGCTTTTCGTCAATGGCGAAAGCATAGGCAAAAAGACAGCAGAAGATCATTTCTTCTATTTCGATGTACCTAATGTCGGTGAAAGCACTATCGTTGCAAAAGCGGGCGAATTTTCAGATGAAGGAAAGATCCGCAAGGTTGCTGAAAGAAATATGGATTATGTCCTGGTTGAAAAAGGCGCAGTCCTCAACTGGTTCGATATCGACGCACCCGAGGGCAGATTCTCACTCAACGATAAGATCTCTGACATTATGTCATGCACCAGAGGTAAGCTTTGGTTTGCCGGTGTCGGTCTTAAGATGAAGAAGAAAATGAATGCGAGCAAGAAAGGCGGCGAAAAGAAATCCGGAGGATTTGATGTCGACCTTAAGGATGCTCAGGGCAGCGGTATGATGGATATGCTCGGCGGCTTCAGTGTTCTTCGTCTCTCTTCAATGATGGGAATGATGAACATTTCTTTCACAAAGGAAGAGCTTCTCAAAATGAACAAGCAACTGAACAGAATCCGCAAGCCTAAAAACAAAAAATAATCAAATATAAAAAAGCCATGCGACACTTTCGAGTGTCGCATGGCTTTTTTGCTTGATCAGAATTAATTTGAAGTTGCTTTCCAAATTTGGAATGCGATTTAAAATGTCAATTCTCGTTCCGGAACCGCCACCCAAATCATTTCCATCTTGCTTAAAACGATGTGATTTCAAATTCGTTTGCAAGCTCAACAAGTTTTTTTCTGGATGAAACATTAAGCTTTGAATAAATATTTTTATTATGGAATTTCAGAGTGTTTTCGGTTATGCCCAAAAGAGAAAGAATCTCTCTTGTAGTTTTTCCTTCAAGATAGTAATTGAAAATATACCTTTCGGTTGTGGTGAGTCTCCCCATACCGCTCAAAAACTCTTCCCTGATCATATCCTTTTCAATATCGTTCTTTTCCGACACCGCTTGAATCATTTTTTGCTCTTCAATCTGATGCAAAAGGCTCTCATTCTCGTTCATTGCAGAATATAGTCCCCAGATGAAAACGCCGGAAATTATATAGGAGACCGAAAGAAACTCAAAATTATTATCAAAAAACTTTTCGGAAAACCAAACGAAAATATTGAGAAAAACAGAAACAGTCAGAAGAAATGAATGGGCAAGCCTTGTCATACGCTTTTTGGTAAATGCAACAGAAACAATTGCAATCATTGCAATAAAATAACCAAGTATATAGAAAACATAGCTTCCGTGAAGAGGTCCATATTCCTTTATAAGCTTTGAGGCACCGTCAAATGTCTCAAGAGCAACGGCTTTATAGTAGATTTCAAAAATTCCCTGAGACGCAGTTACAAGAAATACACCCAAACCCAAAGCAAAAAGAATGATCTTCACACTCTTCCCTATCTTGATCTTAAGCACATCCGAAATGATGAGGAGCATAACGAGCGGAAGAAAGACCGAGCCGAGGTAAGCTATCCTGTTTGACATAAGAGCAAACTCAAGATTGTTTGTAACCGCAATTCCGAAATATCCAAGATTGACGAGAAAAATCAAGGTATAAAGTAATATAAAATATGGATTCTTAGCTCTCGAAATAAAAATATATGTCAAAAGGAGCACTGCTGAAAGCAATGCGCACACAAGATAAATCAAGACGATTCCGCTTAAAGAATTAAACATCGGTGACCTCCTTGAAAAGCGAAAATATTAAAAATTACACTTTTCCCACACTTTTTCCTACACTTTTTTCTTTTCTCGAGGAAAATATTTTCCCAAAAACCACACTTTCAGTCAAGAAGTGTAGTTGTAAAGAATCAAAAACAGTGATAGAATAAATTAAAAATACTGTATTACTGTGTTTTTATTATAACACATTTTTGGCAGTTCGTCAAGGAGGAAAAGAAAGTGAAAAAATTCTTCAAAAAAGCTCTGTGTTTACTGTTGTCATTAGTTACTCTGACAGCAATGATCCCCACCTCTATCCTGCACATTCACGCAGGACACAAATGCCCGGGCTGTGATGACTGGATCGACGGCTCACCATACTGCTCCGAATGCTATCAGTGCGATGCGTGCATAGACCTGTGTATCGAGTGCGGCGTATGCACTGAATGCTCGGGTTCGGAGATATGCGACGGTTGCTCGGAGGAAGAAATCGGCAGCAAAATGTGCCTCGACTGTGCATTCGAAAAAGGCACGCACTGTCCAAGCTGCGAGGCTTGCTATTTCGGTGTCGGATTGTGGTGCGAGGAATGTGGAGTTTGCGCAGATTGCGTTGATTATGATGATAACTGCTCGGTAACTCACGGACAGCATCTTTGCATTGATTGCGCTGCCGAAAAAGGCACTCATTGCCCCGGATGTGACACCTGTTATTTTGAAACCGGTCCATGGTGTGAGGAATGCGGTCTTTGCGATGACTGCTCGGAATATGATGCTGAATGCTCACAAACTCACGGTGCTTCTCTTTGTGTTGAATGTGCTGCCGAAAGAGGAACTCACTGTCCTGAATGCTCGGCTTGTTATTTCGATGTAGGCACTTGGTGTGAAGAATGTGCCGTATGTGCAGATTGTTCTCCTATTTGTCTCTATTGTTGCGAAGAGGCGGGAGCTGTAATTTGTGAGGCATGTGCGATCGAAGCAGGTATGCACTGCCCTGAATGCTCAGGTTGCTATGACGGTGGCGAATTCTGCGTCGAATGCGGTGTTTGCACAGGATGTGCCGATATTTGTGCCACAGACGAGCTTTGCATAGATTGCGCCATCACCGAGGGCCACCACTGCCCAAGCTGCGAGGAATGCGCAGATCAAGTGATCCTTTGCGAGGGATGCGGCGAATACTGCAGCGAATGCTCGGGGGCTTTCTGCGAGAACTGTAATTTGTGTGATCAGTGCGTTATGATCTGTCAAGGCTGCTCTTCCTGTGAGGAGTGCGCAACGATCTGCCCAAGCTGCGAGGAATATTGCTCTGAGTGCGAAGGAATATGCGACTATTGTGAACTCTGTCTTGTTTGCTGCGAAGACATAGCAAACTTTGAAGGCTGTGACTGCGGAGACTGGGTATGTATCGAAAACGATGATTGGAATGATCACTTTAATGAAAATCATACCAATGCTTCAGGAAGTCACTCATCAAGACCTTCTCCTACATGGACTTGGGACGATGAATACCATTGGCACGGCTGCGTTTACTGCGAAGACTCTGCACATTTTTCAAACAAAGGCAAGCATATCTTCGATGCGCAAGGAAAATGCCAAGAATGTAACTATATGAAGAATGCACAGATTCAAATAATCGTTCAGCCAAGAAACTCAAAAGATGCTTTTGTTTCAAGCTGTGAAGAGGATAATGACGAGAGAAATATTGCTCATTTCACAACAAAAGCAATTGGTAACAGTGCTCTTACATATACTTGGTGCAGAAAAATGTATGTCAGCGGTGTACTCCAATATGTCCCTCTGAAATATCCCGAGCCTATGGAATGCTATGAGGGTCCGAATGCATCAATTCTTGTTCCCACGGATTCTTGTTGTAATGAATATATTTATGCCTGCATCATTACCGATGAAGATGGCAATGAAGTAATTACTACAGATGTTGTAATAAGCGCAAGACACGATTATCAGTATTTTAAAGAGTGGAGAACCAACGAAAGGCCCTATGAGCTTGCAGAGAGAAACAAATACGGTCATGTTCTGGAGTGTGTCGGAGAGGGCTGTGAAAAGATAACACACCTTCGCCCCCATGAAGACGAGGATAGTGACGCATACTGCGATATCTGTGACTATGAAATTGGCAAAATACTCATCAAAAAGCAGCCTAAAGATGACAAAAAGGCTTATGTATACGGTCCGAAAGAGGATTATGATGAGAGCAATTTTGCACATTTCAGCGTTGTAGCTGAGGGTGAAAGCGAGCTGACATACACATGGTGCAGAAAAATGTATGTCGGTGGTGTGCTTAAGTATGTTCCGCTTACCTACCCTGTCGAGGGTGAATGCTTTGATGGCCCCGATGCTTCGATTCTCGTTCCCATGGATTCTTGTTATAATGAATATATTTATGCCTGCATCATTACCGACGAGGAAGGTAACGAAACAAGAACTGTTGATGTAACGCTTCAAGCAAAACATAATTACCAATACTTTGAGGACTATCAAGTCACCCGTGAAAATCCGCTTTTCTACGCCAGAAAGAAATATGCAGGTCATATTCTTGTATGCGTTGGAGAAGCGTGTAATAAGGTATCAAGACTTCGTCAGCATGTGGATGAAAATCTCGATTATGTTTGTGAGATATGCGATCACAAAAAGGATATGTATATGCCTATCGGAATTTTTGTCACAGCTCCGCAGGAAGGAAAACTCCCAAGCTACAATGTTACAAGCGACCGTCCGATTTGTTATCAAGCAAGGGGTAATTCAGAAAATTACGGTTTGCACAGATTTTGGTTCGTATCGGACAACGGCGTTGGCAATTGGAAGATGATAGACAAAAATACGCCATTTGTTGCCGGCAAATACTATAAATTAGAGATAGAAATGGAAACAAGCGAGGGATATTCCCTTACACCGTTCGTTTCATATGGCGACAGCGAACCGTATATCTGGGCAGAGGTCAACGGCAATTCCACAAAGGCATTCAAGACCTATGGCATGGATTCCTCCCGTTATTGCACTATTAAATATGAATTTGGTATGTGCAATGACAGTGTCATTGAAAATATCATAATAGAAAATGTTACAGCTCCGGTTGCGGGTGAAAAGCCAACTTATTCTGCAACAATTCGCGGAAGCGGATATGCAATAGATACTTCAAAGAATTTACAGCTTGATGATTACTGGAACAATCCGCAGAAAAAGCCCCATTATATCAAAAACGGAATCGGATGGTTTGACATGACCGAAAATGATTGGGTTTATGAAAACGAGTATTTTATTCCCGGTCATGAATATAGGGTGGATGTTTATCTTAAGACCGAGGATGGATATACCTTCCATCTCGACAAATGGTATGAAATGCTCTTCACAGCTTCAATTAACGGTTTCAGTGCAAAAGGAAATACATCAACAAGTGATGGACTTTATCGTCAAACAATAAGTACAAGCTTCCAATGCCAGGGAAAGAAGATTACAACTGTTATGCTCAACGGTCTTTCAACTCCAAAAGCAGGAGAAACGCCAGATTATACAGTATCTGCGGCATACCCCGAATGGTATCAGCCCGATCCCATATACGGTGGAACAGGCGGAGTCATCTGGTTTGACAGCCAAGGAAATCAGCTTGAACCCACCGATAAATTTGTCGAAGGAGAAAAATACAGGGTCGAGATAAAGGTAATTCCCGCAAAGCTCAGCGGTGCGGATACTTCTCAGTTTGTAACTCCCCTTAGCGTCTACATTAACGGTAATCTCGTCGTTGCAAATGACGAATGGGATGCAGTATATGCAAAAAGCAATGCTGTCAACATATACTATACCTTCCCGAAGGGTGCATCTGCCCCTGCGAAGCCACCTGTAACAACAAAATTCGGTGATTCGAACGGTGACGGGGCAATCGACACAAAGGACGCAGTTCTTCTGGCTCAGTATCTTGCAAAATGGAGTGTTACGGTAAGCGAAGCAGCTGCCGATTGCAACAATGACGGCATAATTGATACAAAAGATGCTGTCCTTCTTGCGCAATATCTTGCAAAATGGGATGTAACCTTGGGCTAAACATAAAAAAATAATAAAAAGGAGATGGCAAACTTCGTGACTAATAAAATGAAAAAACGAATGCTAAGCCTTCTAATGTGCTTCGTGATGCTGGTTGGCTTGATGCCGACAACGGCGTTTGCGTGGTCGGCACCTACTCCTTCAGCGTGGAGAATAACACACTCACGCTGATCGGCGGCGAAGGCACCGTCGGC
>JAFXAN010000102.1 GCA_017517035.1 Clostridia bacterium | reverse complement strand
GAAAAAGGGAATTTTTATTGTTGTTTATCTGTGTTTCTACATGGAATTTATGAGAATTCTATGTAGAAAACTTATCATCAATCTCCTCACAAGTCATCCTGAACGAAGTGAAGGATCTGGAAACGCTAAAGGATGATTTCATCACTATCAGACTGTTCGCTAAATTACTGTTTATATAATTGATGTGATAAATCTTCGAGGGCAAAGATTCGGGTCGTATCAGCCGCCCAAGGCGGCTGATACGACCCACAGTTTCAAAAATTATTCTTCAACATGATTATGTGTCGGATATTCCTCATATGTCATATTGATATTTGTAACGACCTGCTCCTTATAGGATTCGATCGTGGAAGCGAGAGCCATTTCGTTATTCAAAGCAAGCGAAGTGAGTTTATCGTTGAGGTCTTTCGCCCAGCCGAATGGAACAGCCACCTCACAGCCTCGTGTTCCTCGTACAAGAGCAAGCACATCAATGGATTCCTGCTTACCGAGAGCCTTCAGTGCTACATGGATATCATAGTATCTGGGCATAAGCTCCGCATAGGATTCATATGTAAGATAGTCAATGATAGTACCCGTTCTCTCAAGATTTGTATTCGTATTCGGAACGCAGAAGGAGAGGCAGCGGGAGAACACATTGGAGTTATAGCTCTCCTGTGTAGCATCGAATTTTGGCTGAGGAAGCAGACCGAAGTTTCCTTCCCACTCACGAAGCATCGTTGCGCCTTTAAGCTCCGCATGGAGGAACAGCGCACGGTTCGCCATGAAAATGCCGTAATATCCGTCGGGATCAAGATCCATGGGTGTACCAAGAACATATAAGCCATCATTTGGCCCGTAGAAATTCACAAGAAGCTCCCATACCTGATTAAATCTCGGGTCTGTATCGGCGGTGAAATGATATCTGCCGTTTTCATCTCGTGACGCATATTCTGCCCCCATACCGTAGGAAATATTAGTGGGGCTGCCGGAGGAGGATACAAGACCATAACCAGCATTTCCGTCAACCTTAAAAGTAAAGGAAGAATCACCGTTGAGGTTAGCTGCTGCTGCGCAGTACCTTTTAAGCTCATCATATGTCCATTTTCCGTCAAGTGCAAGGGAATAAGGAAGATCAAGCCCCAGATCCGTCATCATGTCTTCATTGAAATACATACACCAAACGCCTTCAAAAGCCATCAGGTTAAGGTCGCTCGTTGCATAGAAGAGCCTGTTCTCTATTGTATTTCTCGTGATGAGCGGCTGATCCCACCAAATATTATCAATGTGAAGTTCATCTATCTCAAGAAGATCACGGAAAAGATTTTCACTTATAAGCGGCGTAAGATCCGCTGCAGGAACATACATAACATCATATACATCCTCATCTGCAAGAATGATAGTCTTTGCATAAGAAGCAAGCTCGTTATAAGGCTGTGTTTCCTCTTCGATCGTGATATCGAATTTCTGCTCCGCAAGAAGATTTCGCTCAAAGCAAGTATCGTCAAGAACATCTCCCGTCATGTCGGGATCAAGATAGATATACATATAGTATATTGCAGAGGAATTGAGAAATGTAAATTCATATCCGTCATAGGTCGTGTCCTTTGGTACATCCTCAATATAGGTCTGGGCGGTAGCACGGGGATCATATGTCTCAATATACATGCTTTCCGCCAGCTCCTGCGAGCTGAGTGTAACAGGCTCGGTGCTTTCGGAATCCGAGCTTGAATCACCGCATGATGCAAGAGAAAGAACGGAAAAAAGCATGATCAAAGCAATAAAAGCGCTAAAAAATCTTTTCATTTTTATTTTCTCCTTTAAAGATCCCTAAATTTCTTTATTCTGTGGAATGTGGAATAATTTGAATCATGGAAGCTGTTTGCACCATTTATAGCGGTTCGGCAGAGGAAAAGGATATCGTCACCCTCTATATGAAAATCAACATACTGAACTCCCACCTTTTGTGGATCTCGATCCCTGTAATCAAGAACATCCGATGCGACCTCCCATTTTTTAAGGTCTGTGCTGTACATAAGAGATATAAGGTTTCTCACCGGCTCTTTTTCATATCTTGAGGCAAGAGTATAGTATCTTCCCGAAACATCGTCAAATCTTATGGTGAATTTTGAATAGTTTGCGGGAAAATCCATGCGATATGAATATTTGAGAGGAGCTTCATGATCCTTTGTATCCACCTCATATACCATTGCTTGCTGTTCGGGGACAATATATCTCATAATATTGAGCAGCTTGCCCTCGGGCGATGTGACAAGAGTTCCCTCGAAATTCTTCGGAACGAAATTCTCCGGAACAGAATCAAGTCCCTCCCATAGGGGATCATTCTTGTCGAATTTTCTCACATCGGTAAAGCTCCAGTTTTCGGGAACGAGAAGATCGTCATTTTCATCACAGGACATGACCATTGCCGCCATATAATGTCCCTCAGGCTCATTTGATGCCCATTCGAGTGTCTGATATATTCTTCCGCCGTAATAATAAGTCTTTTGGGGATATCTGTGAACGCCTTCCTTGCATTTTCCGTTTATGCCTCGAAGAATCGAAACAGGAGCGCAGAAGGTCTTGCCTCCATCGGTGGATTTTCCGATCAAAAGATCGCCATATTCGGTGGAGCAGGCGATCATATAAAGCTCACCTCGGTGAATGAACATATTTCCCCAAAAGCAGGGCATAAGTTCGCTCACATAATGCCATGTTTCGCCGTCATCATCCGAGCGAAAGATAAGAGTCAGATTTTGCGGATGGCTTCCCTCATAAACATCCATTGATGCAAGAAGATATCCATCCGGGTGACGCAGAAGCGAAGGAGAGCAAAGATAACGGCCCGAAAAGGAGAGCGCCGGATCCTGAGGATGCAGATAATTTACGACCGTTCCGGGGCAAGTGCCGCATCTTGCAAAGCGCGCACGGCTTTTTTTACCCTCACACTCCACATAAAACGCATAGTCTCGCTCATATTCAAGTCCCTCAATATCACAGCTTCCGCCCTTTATCTTTCCGTGGAAGGTGTATTCCTTATCGTCAAATGTACGATAGTAAACAGAATATTCCTTTCCCTCCTCATATAGCCATTCAAAATGAATACTGTGCTCACCGGGCGCAATTCTGCTTATATAAATATCTCCAACCTTATCAAGAATAGGTCTGTATGGATGATAGCTCCAAAGATTATAGCCTTTCATATCTCTTCTCCTTTATTTTTCCGTTACAGCCTCAAAAACGCTGTCGCAAAGCGTCTTCATCTGCTCCATGCAATCTCTTGCATATTTGGTAAGCTCACTTGAAGCTCTGCTTCTTGCGATGTTTTCGGTTTTGATGCCAACAAGATTCATATGATATTTTGCTGTCAGAGGATAGGGCAGCCCGACCTCAGTAAAACCGACAGTTCCGATAAGTGCCTGGATCGCCTCTGCTTTTTCGGGATATTTTTCATAATTTTCTCCAAGCCATGAATATATCTGCGGATGGTAATTGCACATTATTCCGCAGTAACCGTGACCGCCGCGTCTCATGCTTTCAAGCAAAGTCTGACAGTTTGCATTCAGCAGCTTGAAATCACTGCCCTTAAGCTGCTCACATCTCGCCGCCATAACATCCGCATCACAGCAGGTGTCCTTCATATAATAAAATCTGCCGCTTTCAAGACACCAATCTAAAATTTTGGGAGTTACAAGTCTTTTATAAGGATATGGACATTCATAAAGTCCCAATTTTATATCCTTTGGAAGCTCGGCAATCAGTCTTTTGGCGTTTTCAATGAAAACATCATCGCCCTCATTATTCGGATCAAGCCTGTTGGTTATAAGAATAAGCGCATCTGTGCCCGATTCGGCAACAGCATTCAGCTCCTTCACCTGATCCTCAAATGCATCGCTTGTATGACCCGACGATACCACAGTGAATGGTCTGCCGTGCGCCCTTTCAAGAGCCTTCGCACGGGCATAAACTCTTCTGTTCAGCTCTGCCTTCTCTTCTGTTGAAAGATAGAATATCTCACTTGACTGGCATACCGAAAAAATGCCCGTAAGTCCATTCTCAAAATACCAATCAACATATTTTTCAGCAGTTTCAAAATCAATACTGCCATCCTTTTTATATGGCGTTATCATCGTTGTGAAAATTTCCATATCATGTCACCTCCGATTTCTATTATACAGCCACACCTTTTAAATATCAATGCGTTTTTCAGACTTTTTTTTATAAAAATCGGACAATTCATTGAAAAACTGAAAAAATATGTTATAATAAATCTGTGAGGTGATTTGATTGAAAATTATATTCGCACAAAACCGTTCAGAGGCATCGGGCTTGCTCAAAAGCGTTGGCATAAGCCACTGCTATCTGAAGCACATTTTCCCGGAGCAAGATCAAAGATCGGCTACGAATAAATGGCATCATCATACGGGCTTTGAGATACATATTATCGAAAAAGGAAGCCATACCTATGAATGTGAAGATGAAAAAATAATGCTTAAAAACGGGGAATTTCTGCTCATCCCGCCATTTAAAGAGCATCGCATAACTGCCACAAGCGCAGATACAAACAAATATGCGATCACTTTTTCTGTGGATCCCGCCGGTATTTGCGCCGGCTTGAATAAAACTATTTGCGGAAAAATCCCTCAATTGATACTTGAAAACCTTGAGCTGATAGACCTTGAAAGCACGAAAAAAAACAGCTTTTATAACAGTATAATCGAGAGCAGAATACTTGAATGTATATATCTTTTTCTTCGTTTTTCCGGAATCGATGACACGCAAAATATCGAAAATAATGAAACAGAAGATTATAGATTCGCTCTTGCCGCACAATATATTTCGGACAATATTTGCAAGCCGGTGACGGTGAATGAGCTTGCTGTCTACTCTGCCCTCAGCTGCAGACAACTGGCGAGAGTTTTTGAGAACGAAACAGGATTATCGACCTCCGAATATATAAAAAAGGAAAGATGCAAGCATATCGAGTCTCTGCTTGCCACCTCGGAGCTGTCACTTAAGCAAATAAGCGAATTGATGAATTTTGAAAATGAATACTATTTTAACGCTTTTTTTAAGAAATATTCGGGAATGACCCCGGGATCGTTCAGAAAAAGTATAAAAAGATAAAATATTTTGTTTTTCTATTGAAAAAGTGTGTTTTGTGTGATATAATTAAAAAAGGTTGTTCGTACTTAAAATAACCGAAGAGGAGAAGCGCAATGAAGATCGGTTTTGATAATGAAAAATATCTGAAAATGCAGTCGGAGCATATCAGAGAAAGAATTGCTAAGTTTGGCGGAAAGCTCTATCTTGAGTTCGGCGGCAAGCTTTTTGACGATTTTCACGCCTCCCGTGTTCTGCCCGGCTTTGCTCCCGACAGTAAGCTGCAAATGCTGCTTCAGCTCAAAGACAGAGCCGAGGTCGTGATAGCGATAAATGCTTGTGATATAGAAAAAAACAAGGTCAGAGGCGACCTTGGAATAACATATGATCTTGATGTTCTCCGTCTCATGGACGCATTCAAGGAAGTTGGGCTTTATGTCGGAAGCGTTGTGCTGACACGATTTGAGTCACAGCCCGTGGCAGTAGCGTTCAAGGAAAGACTCGAAAATCTGGGCATTAAGGTCTACCGCCATTATACCATCGAGGGCTATCCCTCCGATATCAAAAAGATAGTCAGCGAGGATGGCTTCGGCAAAAATGAATATATCGAAACCGAAAGAGAGCTTGTCATCGTAACCGCTCCCGGTCCCGGAAGCGGAAAAATGGCGACCTGCCTCTCCCAGCTTTACCACGAAAACAAAAAAGGCATCAAATCCGGATATGCAAAATTTGAGACATTCCCAATCTGGAATCTGCCCCTTAAGCACCCCGTAAATATCGCTTACGAGGCGGCAACGGCAGATCTGAGCGATGTCAATATGATAGATCCCTTCCACCTTGAGGCATACGGTCAGACGGCTGTCAATTATAACCGAGATGTTGAGATCTTCCCCGTTCTATCCTCAATGATGGAGCAGATCCTTGGTGAATCGCCATATAAATCCCCAACAGACATGGGCGTCAATATGGCAGGCAACTGTATCATTGACGAGGAGATCACATCAAGGGCAGCAAAGGCAGAGGTCATCAGACGCTATTATACCGCCCTTTGCGACAGAGTAAAAGGAAAGGTCGATGACAGCCTTATATACAAAATGGAGCTTCTTATGAAGCAGGCAGGACTTTCTGCCGATGACAGACCGGTAATAAAGGCGGCACTTGACAAAGCAGAGCTTACAGGCGGCCCCGCAGCATCAATGGAGCTTCCCGACGGCACGATAGTCACAGGAAAGACATCTCCCCTTCTCGGTGCATCCTCTGCGCTTATGCTCAACGCTTTGAAGCATCTTGCCGGTATCCCCGATGAGCTTGCTCTCATTTCTCACACGATAATCGAGCCAATCTCAAGGCTGAAAATCGGTCATTTGGGAAACAGAAACCCGAGACTTCATATCGACGAGCTTCTCATCGCACTTTCCATTTGTGCTGTTACCTCCCCTCAGGCAGAGCTTGCAATGAAGCAGCTGGACAAGTTGAGAGGATGTGATGCTCATTCAACCGTCATTCTGGCTGAGGATGATTTTAATACATTCAAGAAGCTTGGCGTTCATCTGACCTGCGAGCCAAGATATCAAAAGAAAAAGCTTTATCACAAATAAAATTTAACATGGAGGTTTGTCATTATGGCAAAGAAAAAAAGCACCTTTTGGAGTGATTTTAAAGAATTTATCTCCAAAGGAAATGTAGTCGACATGGCAGTCGGTGTTGTTATCGGCGGAGCATTCAAGGACATTGTCAATGCGCTTGTAAACAACATCATTATGCCCCTTGTCGGACTTCTCACAGGCGGAAAGAGCATTTCCGAGCTTAAATATGTAATCAAGGAAGCTGTTCTTGACGCAGAAGGAGCCGTGATCGAAGCAGAAAATGCTATTCTTTACGGTAATTTCATCCAGAAGATCATTGATTTTCTTCTCATTGCATTCTGCATTTTCATTGTTCTTCGCGTTATGATGAAGATGAAAGAAAAGCTTGAAGCACTGAAAAAGAAGGAAGAAGAAGCTCCCGCTGAACCAGAAGCTCCCGCAGAGCCTGTTGAAACAACAGACGACATTCTTAAGGATATCAGAGAGTTACTTAAAAAATAATTTTTACTAAAAAAACAGGTTCGAGCCATCTGGCTCGAACCTGTTTTTTTATGTTAAAATATTAAACTCAAAGGCTGATAAACAGGGATTTGTCGAACAGGTGGTCGCAGTCACCTACAGATCATCACATTTTTTAATCGGTGTTCTACGGTTTGCTAAATTATTATTTTTAAAAAACTTTCTTCATTTTCGAAAATCCATTTATATCAAATTGCCTCTGAGCGTAAGGGGATAATAAGGCGAGTGTCTGTAATTTCATCATTTGCACAGACGAAATGGGATTTTAAAAGAGAAAAGCACCACTTGCGCCTGTCTGCGTTGGCACCTGTAAAAGGGAGCACTCAGGGGGAAAAGCGCGGGAGATTTTTGCTGCGATGTTTGGCGTTTTGCAAAGCAAACGGCGGTGTTTAGCCGCCGAGACAAACTCGACGTCAAGCTTACTTGCCTTACTTTTGCAGCGGAGCAAAGTAAGTGCCGTGCGTCCGCCCCCATCACCTCTCTTTGCTCAATGATGAAAAAACGGGCGGCATGAGGCTATAAACGGTAACTAACTTCTTCAAAAACAAACAATTACCTCACACAAACCCTCATCATACCCATCTTCCCTTAACCCCTACGACGAAATACTCCTTTTCGCCATCCGGATCTGCAAAACAGCCACAAAAAAACGGGACCGCATAAGCGATCCCGTCATTATGATCTATCAAGTAATTAAGCAAGCTCTGCAAAGTACTTGATGGTACGAACCATCTGGCTTGTGTAGGAGTTCTCGTTATCGTACCAAGAAACAACCTGAACCTGGTAGGTATCGTCGTCGATCTTTGCAACCATTGTCTGAGTTGCATCGAAGAGAGAACCGTATGTGATTCCGATAACGTCGGAAGAAACGATCTGATCCTCGTTATAGCCGAAGGAAGCGGAAGAAGCAGCCTTCATAGCAGCGTTGATACCCTCAGCTGTGATGTCCTTACCCTTAACAACAGCTACGAGAATTGTTGTAGAACCTGTGCAGGTAGGAACTCTCTGAGCGCTACCGATGAGCTTACCGTTAAGCTCGGGAATAACAAGACCAATAGCCTTAGCTGCGCCTGTGGAGTTAGGAACGATGTTCTGTGCGCCTGCTCTTGCACGGCGGAGGTCACCCTTTCTGTGAGGACCGTCAAGGATCATCTGGTCGCCTGTGTAAGCATGAACAGTTGTCATGATACCGCTCTGGATAGGAGCATAGTCATTGAGAGCCTTTGCCATGGGAGCGAGGCAGTTTGTTGTGCAGGATGCAGCGGAGATGATCTTATCATCTGCTGTGAGTGTCTTCTCGTTTACGCTGTAAACGATAGTCTTGAGGTCCTTACCTGCGGGAGCAGAAATAACAACCTTCTTTGCGCCTGCATTGATGTGAGCCATGGACTTCTCTGTTGAGCAGTAGAAGCCTGTGCACTCGAGAACAACGTCAACGCCGAGCTCGCCCCAAGGGCAGTTAGCAGCGTCCTTCTCGGCATAGATCTTAAGAACCTTACCGTCAACTGTGATTGTGTTAGCCTCGTCATCGGAAGCAACTGTGTGACCGTCGTAACGACCCTGTGCTGTGTCATACTTAAGAAGATGAGCGAGCATGGAAGGCTTTGTGAGGTCGTTGATAGCTACGATCTCATAACCCTCTGCACCGAACATCTGTCTGAAAGCGAGACGTCCGATACGACCGAAACCATTAATAGCAACTTTAACTGACATTTTTGGAATCCTCCGTTTTATATAAAAAATTTTTTGACTTGCTCTGTGGAAAGCATTTTTCCACATATATATTGTAACTCAAAATTCGGAAATATACAAGACCTTTGGCAAAATTTTATCATTTTTGTAAAATATATCAAAAATCTCGTCCAAATGAAGCCAATATCCGTCGTTTTTGCGAAGAAAAACGGCTCGTTTCAAATCAAAAGGGCTTCTTTTGCTGCTTGCACCAGATCTTCATTATAAGTCTGTGGGGCAGGAGCTTTGTGAAGAACACCTGCGCTCTCACGGGGAAGCCGCAGATCGAAAGATCCTTGCCCTTTTTCATATCCCGAAGAGCACGAACAACAACCTCGTCCGCTTCATAATATCTATTATAATAAACGATGGTATCGTCGATGACCGCATGGTCGAAAAATTCCGTCTTTACCCATCCGGGAGAGACTGCCATAACCTTGATCCCTTTAGTAACAAGCTCCACATTCAGCGCCCTTGAGAAGCTGAGAACAAAAGCCTTTGTTGCTCCGTAAACATTGATATAGGGTACCGGCTGGAAGGAAGAGAGGGAGTCGATCTCATAGATCTGCGAGCCCTTTGTCATATAGGGGATAGAATCATATGTGATGGCAACAAGAGCCTTAACATTAAGGTCTACCATCTGAAGCTGGGTGTCACGGGGTATCTCTGTGAATGTGCCGAATCTGCCGAAGCCCGCTCCGCAAACAAGAACGTCGATCTGAGGCTTTTCCTCTTCAAGCAGCTTTTTATATTCATCATAGGATGTGGGGTCAAGAAGATCGAGAGAGATACATTTTGCCTCTGCCTTAAGCTCCCCGGCAAGCTCCTCCAATTTGTCAAGGCGGCGTGCGATGAGCCAGATCTGGTCAAAATCTCTTGAAGCATCAAGATGCTTTGCAAAGCTGCGTCCCATGCCTGAGGATGCGCCTGTGATTATTGCGATTTTTTTCATTGTGACGAATGTCCTTTCATTAATATGATATAATTCTACCTTTAAAAAGGGATTCTGTCAATAAAAAACGCAAATTTTTCCAACCGAAACAAAAAATTCACAAATAAATCATTAAAAATACTTTTATTTTTGATAGAAGCACGATATAATATGGTATGTAAAACCATATTAAGGAGTTTTTTCGACATGAATAACAAAAAAACGATAGAGATCCCCAAATATACAAGAGGGGAAGAAATTTTCAATATGACAAGCCACATCGTGGGAGGCGGCTTTGGAGTTGCGGTAACGGCACTCTGCGTTATCTTTGCGGCACTCCATAGAAATGTTTGGGGTGTTGTTGGAAGCAGTATTTACGGAGCGACGATGATAATTCTTTATACAATGTCGAGTATCTATCACGGTCTGCGTCCGTCTCTCACCGCAAAAAAGGTTTTCCGTGTTATCGACCATTGCTCCATCTACCTTCTCATTGCTGGAACATATACACCAATAGTTCTCTGCTCTATAAGAGAGGCCTCTCCCGTCACAGGCTGGGTGATCTTCGGAGTGGTCTGGGGAATGGCGGCGCTGGGAATCAGCCTCACTGCCACAAATCTTGAAAAAAACAAGATCTTTGCCATGATCTGCTATCTTGTTATGGGCTGGTGCGTGGTGTTCTCATGGAAGACTGCAACCGCCGCCATCGGACATGGTGGAACTGTGTTCCTGCTTCTCGGCGGAATCGCCTACACCATCGGTGCTGTGATCTACGGTCTCGGAAGTAAGCTGAGATATATGCATTCGGTTTTTCATATATTCTGCGTCATAGGCTCTCTGCTTCAGTTCTTCTGCATCTTCTTTTATGTAATATAATTTGATAATACTATTGAAAAATTTTCCGTAATGTGATAGAATATGTAATATAAATGTGATTGTGGAGAATAAAAAATAAAATGAAGATAGAAAAACCGAAAAACGAGAATTTTTATCCCAAAGAGGATGACGAAATAATACCGGATGACCTTTTTGATGACAGTATAAGTACAGTTTGCTTTACCGGTCACAGAAAAATACCCGAAAATGTTAAAAGCCCGCTACATGAGCTTCTCCGTGAGATGCTCGACTCCCTCTATGACAGAGGTGCGAGGGTCTTCAAGGCGGGGGGAGCGATCGGATTTGACACCATGGCGGCGCAAGCGGTGGTAGATCTGAGGAACAGAAAGAATGACCGCTCCGTGAAGCTGCATCTTTGTCTTGCAGCTCCCGACCAGGCAAAAAACTTCAGCCAATATGATGCGATCATATATAGAATGGTTTTTGATATTGCAGATAGCTTTTCATATGAGAGTGAAACGGCAAGCTCCTCTGCTTATCTGGCAAGAAATCGCAAACTTCTTGAAGGGAGCGATGTTTGTGTTGCATACTGCACCGAGCAGAAGGGCGGGACATATTATACCTGCACAAAAGCACTCACAAGCGGAGTTGAATTTATAAATCTTGCGGATTTCATCGAATTTGAATAACAAAAATAACAGCGCAAGGCTTCATAAGAAGCCTTGCGCTTAATTTGTCAAAAGCAACGGTATGAATCTTTCACATAGAAAAAATTTAATTTCGATGGCAAACAGTAATTTGTCGGTGAGGGAGTTTCGCCTCTGCGGAGGCGACCGACGCCGCCGTCGGCTCGCGCGACCTTTTAAAAAAGGTCGATCAAAACTTCGAAAAAGGTAATTTTTATTGCTGTTTATCTGTGTTTCTACGG
>JAFXAN010000101.1 GCA_017517035.1 Clostridia bacterium | reverse complement strand
TCGCCGTGACTGAAGGGTGTAGCTTGCAAAGTAACTTTATAAAACAAGAAAGTTACTTTTCACCTCATAAGACCCTTCCGTCTTTTGCCTTACGGCAAAATCCACCTCCCCTAATTTTGCTTTGCAAAATCAGTGGAGGCTCCCATTCATCCTCATCACCGTCTATTCACCTTTTCAACAATTCGACAAATTACTGTTTACCGTTGTGCGAAAAAGCGATCATCTTGAAAAATCTTTTTATTTTTGAGTATCCTTTTTTCTGAACACTTTTTTCCAAAGCTTCTTAATGCCCAGCTTTGCATCCTCATATTCCTCATGCAAAACCGCAAGAGTATTTTTATCATGTGGGAAAATGAGCTTCAGAAGAAATATTGCTATAACAACCGTCAAAAGCTTTTCGGGGGTAAAGGGAAGCCAAAGCAGCCCCGCATATGATGCTCCGACCACCATCATCCAAGTTATATCAAACAGCTTGCCGAGAGCTGTCAAAATATAACACCAGCCGTTTGTTATCATCCAGGCGATTCCAAAGCAGAGCAAAAGGCGGGGATTGAAAATAAACCTCGCTATCTTCTTCAGTTTTTCCTTTATATTGCGTCTGCTGAAATCCATTTTTACTTCCTTATTTCAAATTCTTTTCGCAAAAATCAACGATTTTGCTCATATCAATATACCGCAGCTCCTCTTCTTTTTCAGTGAACACCCCTGCGATATATTCCCTGCCCTCAATCTTGAATGTACACATAAGGCAACTGTTTCCTTCAAGCGTTCCTGTTTTAAGTCCCGTCACATAAGGCGAATAATATTCGTCATCCTCATGGAGCATTCTGTTGGTATTCCGCCATGTGTTGCTATGTCCGCTGGCATATACAACATTATCCGAAGCAAGAGAAGCATATTTCATTATCGTCTCGTTTTTCGATGCGGCAATGCCAAGCAAGGTCATGTCCTCAACGGTGGAATAATTCTGCGGATCGAAAAAGCCGTCGGGAGTTGTAAAGCTGCTGCCGCACATTCCGATCTTTTCGGCATACTTGTTCATCTCACCAACAAAGAGCGAGACCGCTTCCTCTGCCGAAATGTCATCGCCTCCGATGGCATATCCACCTGCCGCAGCTATTGCGTATGCAGCATCACCGCCGGAGGGCAAAAGCATCGCCTCCACAAGCATTTCAACAGAAAGGGTATGATGCTCCTTTATGAATGCAATGGCAGATGCTTCATTTTTTAGTGAAAGTTCCTTTCCGGGTGTCACAAGCTCATCGGGCGAAAGAAGCTCAAGAGCCAAAAGAGCCGATAAAAGCTTTGTTGTGCTTGCGGGATATAAGATCTTGTCCGCTCCCTTTTTAATTATATACTTTCCCTCATTTATATCATAAAGAAATGCTTGTGCGGCATAAAGCTCAAGCTCATCCTCGGGAGATGTGGGGATCTTTTCAAGTGCGATCCCCGCATTCTCGCCATGCAAAACTGCCGCGCGGCGGTATTTTATATCGACCGTTTTGCTCTCTCCGCATCCGATGAAAGAGATGAGCAAGCAAATTATGATGACCGCCGCCAAAAGCGGCTTTTTTTCTTGTGTCATTTATTTTTCCTTATTCCTTTGGAGTATTTTTCAGAGTATAAAAGCCGAGAACCACCTTGAAAAGGTCTCCGTCAACAAATATATCAAGCCTTCCGCCGTTAAGCTCCGTCAGGCTCTTTGCAATTGAAAGTCCCAGACCGCTGCCCTCGCTATGCCTTGAGGCATCCCCTCTCACAAACCTTTCGGTAAGCTCGTCGGGGCTAATATTCAGCTCATATCTTGATGTGTTTCTGAAGATCACAAAAGCCATATCCGAGCTTGTATAGGCATCAATATAAACTCTTGTTCCGGGGAGCGAATATTTTGCGGCATTGTTCATCAGATTATCGAAAATTCGCCAAAGATGCTTGCCGTCTGCCATAACAGACATTGGCTCATCAGAAATTCTCGTAATAAGCTCAAGACCAAGCTCCGAAAGTCTCTCGGAATATTCTCCGCTTGCCTGCGATATCATTTCGCCAAGATCAATGGGCGAAGGATCTCTTTCAAGGCTTCCCGATGACGCCTTTGAAGCATCAACAAGATCGCTTGTGAGCTTGCGAAGCCTTTCGCTCTGCCTTTCAAGCACCTCCACATATTCCGTGATCTTTTCTTCATCGGGAGCATCAGATGCACGCTCGCTTTTCAGAAGATCAACATAATTCACAATGGATGTAAGAGGCGTTTTAAGGTCATGTGAAACATTTGTAATAAGCTCTGTTTTGAATCTTTCGCTTCTCATCCTCTCGTCAAGCGCCGCATACATTCCGTTTCCGATGGAGTTAAGGGCGTCTGCTTGCTTTTTAAGGCTCAAAGGCATACGAGAGGTATTTATCCGATAGGCAAGGTCGCCCGATGCGATCCTCTCACCGCCCTTTTTCAGCTTGTCTATTCCGTATGTTATATACAACGCATAAAATGCGATGATTGTTCCGCCAAACAACCAAAAAACTATGATTATCGGCTCGCTGTACATATCTACCGCCATGATGACAAAGGACCAGATGGCAAGGAGAATAAGCAAAAATACCGTTTTCAGATAGATCGGCAAATTTGACATGACATTTACAATTCCACGCCATATGAAGCGCAAAAATCTGAAAATATTTTTCAGAACGAACCAAATAACAGTATTTTTAAACAGCTCGCCCGTCTTTGCTCTTGCGGCAAAGCTGAAAATATATGAAACAAGAAGCACCGAAGCGCAAATGATATATATGCTTATCACAAATATCCCTTCATAGTTTTCCCAATATACATCAAAAAGCGCAGCGGCAGAGACCGTGAATATCAAAGCATAGATAAGCGTGAATATATCAAATGGGACCTTATCAAAAAGGCTTGTTCTCGGTCTTTCCTCACCGTTTTTCCATCCTGCACAGCAGCAGAGGAAAACAAGAGAGATGATAAAGAGCAGCAGAGCCGAGCCACCGATTATAAATACCGCATATTTCATTCCGTAAAGAGTCTTAACAAAGGAATCCACAAAGGATACGGTATCAATCGTAAAATACTTGCTCGGTATATAGAGAGTCACCTCATATTCCGTGACCGTTACATTTTCGGGATTTTGATACCAATCGCCGTTATCGGTAACGGCAAAAGAGGTATCTCTTCCTATTGTTTCTTCCTCTATATGCATTTCACTGCCGAATAGTTCGGGAGCGGGTAGCCACTCCTCAATGACCCTTATATGAGTATATGAAAAATCGTATTCCTTCCCGTCAAGATTAGAATAAAGCAGGTTTCCGCCAAGATCTCTTATCTCAAAATAGAAATTCCTGCTCGATGTATATTTTTCCATCGACTCACTTGTGGCATAATGAAATTTGTTTGCGGCATTATATGCCTCACTATATGCGATATCCGAAAGTGCGCCCTCTCTCACATATTCAATGGGCTTCGTATAGAAGCTGCCCGATATCATACCCACAAAGGCAAAAACCGAAAGAGCAGTTGTGATAAGCGATAAAACGCAAAGCAAAAATGCAGTGGCCTTTATTGCAACACTTTTTCTCATTTTCTATCCTCCCTCGCATCAAGCTTATATCCCTGCCCCCAGACAACCTTCAAATATCTCGGCTCTGCGGGATTGATTTCGATTTTTTCGCGCAGATGCCTTATATGCACCGCAATGGTGTTTTCTTCACCGATGGGATTGCTTTTCCAGACCTGCCGATATATCTCCTTTGTTGAAAGAACCTCGCCCGGGTGCTCCATGAAAAGGCGTAGGATCTCATATTCGGTTCCCGTGAGTGCAATAGGCTCACCGAGAACCTTCACCTCTCTCGTTTTTGTGTTCAGCTCTATTCCGCACATATTCAAAACATCGGGACCTGCGACGCTTTTTTCTCCGCCGAGCATGGTATATCTGCGCAAGTGGGAACGAACTCTCGCAAGAAGCTCAAGAGCATTGAAGGGCTTTGTTATATAATCGTCAGCGCCAACATTCAGCCCAAGAACCTTATCAGTATTTTCACTTTTGGCGGTAAGCAAAATTATCGGTATATTATATTTTTCTCTCATATATGACATAGCACTGATACCGTCCATCACAGGCATCATAATGTCAAGAAGAACAAGCTTGATCTCATTTTCATGCTCCTCAAGCATCCTCAGCGCTTCCTCACCGTTCTCTGCCTCATAAACTCCATAGCCTTCTCCCGAAAGATATATTTTCAGCGCCGAGCGGATATCCCGCTCATCATCGCAAACAAGAATATAGTTCATTTCATCACCTCACCTATATTTTAACAGAAAAATTCTTAAAAATAAAGTGGGTAAATCATTAAAATTCTCTTAATTTTTGCAGATATATAAAAAGTGCCGGGAATCACCCGACACTTTTTCCATATTATCCGCCATAGCGCTCCGTCAGCATATGACGAAGGACCTTCACGGAAAACTCTGCAAGCTCAACAATAAACTTATCGCCATAATGGGTAAGGTTAAGCTCCATATTGTAATTTCCCTTATATCCGATCTCATCAAGGGCATCGAAAACATCATTCCAGTCAATAGTTCCCATTCCGGGTGTTTTATGCTGGTCTGTCAGAGTATCGTTGTCATTGAGATGGAGGCAAGTGAGGTTCTTTCCCATCATTCTGATGCAATCCGCAGGGGTTGGCTCTCCAAAGCGCATTGCCTTATTTGAATGTCCCGTGTCTGCGCACATCTTGAAATGATCTGCAAAATCCTCCATTGCGGCAATTCTGTTATAGTTGATAAGAAATTCATTCATTTGACCGAAAAAGTCAACGCATCCGTATTTATCCGAATCGCCAAATGTCTCTGTTGCAAGTCTGACGCCATATTGCTTCGCCATGGGAATTATCGGGCAGAACATTTTTTCGCTATATTCCTGAAATTCGGCACGAGTAGTCTCGGGACCCATTCTGTGAGTTGTTATATTATGCATAACAACATCCTTTGCGCCGAGAATGCTTGCTGCCATGCAATCAAGACGAGCATTGATCAGCTGTGCCGCATTGTGCTCCTCGTCACGGCAAAAGGATGCAAGTCTTCCATGTGTCTGACCTATCTCAATTCCGATCTCGTCAGCACGGCGGCGAAGTGCTGTAAAATATTCGCAAATTTCGTCATCGCTCTTTGAATATACCTGCCCTTGACTGCGATAATCCCATCTGCCGTATGCTGTTTCAAAGTCGATAGCGTCAGCACCGATCTCCTTTGCAATCTCAATTGCTCTCATATCACCGAACCGACGCTGAAGAGCACCTGTTGCTATACTTATTTTCTTGTCCATAATCTGCCTCACTTTGTGTATTCTTTTTTTGTAAACAGTAATTTGTCGGTGAGGGAGTTTCGCCACTGCGGTGGCGACCGACGCCGCCGTCGGCTCGCGCGACCTTTTAAAAAAGGTCGATCAAAACTTCGAAAAAGGTTATTTTTATTGCTGTTTATCTGTGTTTCTACGGAAATTTTACAGAAATTTCATGTAGAAAAACTTAGCATCAATTTACTCTCGAGTCATTCTGAGCGTAGCGAAGAATCTACGAGCGCTAAAGGATGATAATCTCACAGCAGTCACCCTGAGCGGAACGAAGTGGAGTCGAACCGCTTGCGGCAACGCCATCGGCGTTGGGGTATAATTTCACCGTTCCCGCCTCACCGATAAATTACTGTTTATCCTAATAATCTATTATCCGATCCCGCAATGATTATATCACTGCGGGATCGGAAAGTCAATAATAATTCGTTTTTATTTCAATTTATTTTCTGGCGAATGACCATGCACCGTTATAACGGTCAAGGCGGAAAAGCTGAGCTTGCTGACCGTAATATGTAACGCCGTCTACAGTCTGATTATTATAATACGAGATGTAGAAATAGTCATTGCCGAGGTATGCAATTCCCTGGTCAGCCATTGCAGGATGTCCCATTCCGCAAATCTTGCCTGCATATCCGCTGTTATCATAATCGAAGGCATCATGGTTATCAATATAATGTCTTCCGCATACGCATCTCAGCTCCATTGTCCAGCCGAGCATCTGTTCCTCTGTGTCGCCGTCACGGTCAAGATCTTCTCTATCCTTGAACTGTGCCGCTCTCTCACGGGAAATCTCGTATATTTCGCTGTCCTCGGGAGCATTCTGACCAACATAAATTTCGGTAAGATAGAGCTTCTGCGAGCCGTCAGCTACGAAGAAATCATATTTCGGATAAGCATCGTCAAGACCTGCGTCTCTTCCGTATGTTGCGAAATAGTAATCTCCTGTGTCCTTATCATAAGAAACACACTGAACGCAGGTTGAGCCTGCATAAACGAATGCCGTATGCTTCTGGGTTACATATCCCTCTTCACTTTCGATTCTCGCGCTGTTAAGTGGAGCAGCATTATTATGCACATCGTTAAAATCAACAAAACGGAGTCTGATATAATCATCATCGTGTCTCGTTGTCGGGTGCTTATAGGCAGAGCCGGCAGCAAATACGAGATATTCATTATTGTCAATTATCTCACTTCCGTCGGAAAGCACAAATCCACCGCCGGGGATCTTGCCAACTGTAATACTGTCAAGCATAGCCTCGCCACCGTGGTAGGTATCTGCTGTTTCCTTGTCTGTACCCGCAAAGAGAGTTATATTTCTGTCCTCATCATAACGGGTTGCAAGCATAACATCCTTTGTGCTTACATCTCCTACAATGTCATCTGTGTTGATAATACCGATATATGCCTTGTCTGCACCCCAAAATCCGACAGAAGCATAAAGCTTGCCTTCGTGACAAATCATATTTCCGATATGTGCACTAAACTGATTGATATCACTGTCAACCTTAACTTTTCCCACCTCGACACCGTCGCTGATTCTTACCTTAACGATTATTCCTGTGAAGGAATAATACACATAAGTTCCGTCTGTGCAAAGGCTCTGGCAATGCTGAGCCATATCCGCACCGCTATATCTATTGGGGGTTGTAACCGTTGAAACGGCAGGAGTATTGGGAGTATCTACGGGAGCTACGGTACCCATATCCGCAATTTCAACTCCAAAGCTTCCCTCAAGCTCGCCCTCAAAGGCAGCCTCTGCGATAGCTGCGGAAACAAGCTCATCGTTAAGAGCTGTGCCGTTTTCGCTTCTGACAAATGCATAATTCTTCTCAAGATGGCTGACAACGGTAACACTTACACCTTCTGTGCTCGTTGCCTTTTCATAATAGCCATCAGCAGCACCTTGAAGAACCGTGTTCCAGACCGCAACCTCATCAGCACCGGTCATGTCCGCACCGCCGAGATACATATTCATTGTCATTGTATAAAGGCTGATGAATTCATAATCGGGATTTGTCATTCCGTAGTTAGAATAAACGATACAGTCGTTGCCTGCTTCATCTGTATATACGGCGTAGCCTGTCATATATACATTGCTCTTGAAATTGTTGTTGTAATTTACGACAGTTGCCGCAAAATAGAGCTTATTGGGATCTGCATCCGGAATATTTGAGGAATTAAGGAGCTTTGCATATTTTTCACCGTCGAAAACAACAAGCTTCTTAACAGCATTTGCTTTTGTTATGTAGCTTCCCTTATGATTCATGAGGTAAGCACCGCCTGCTGTATTATAAACATCCTCGGAGCAGACAAGAACGCCATACTCCTTAAGCTCAAAGCCCAGCTTTTCTGCATTTTCATTTGCAACACTGTCAAATGAGAAGATACCGCGCAGGCCGTTATAGGACTTAAGTCTGATGCTGAAGCCCTCAGCATTTATCGCATCAGAGAGGTCTACAACCTTTGTGCCTGCAATTCCGAGTGCATCAATATCGCGCTTAACCTTATCGGATGTGACATAGATCGTCAGCTTTTCACTTGCGGGGAAGGTCGTTGCAGTTGCCGATGAAAGGTCAGCCTCATGGCTCATAATATAGAGCTTTTCAAGTGCTGTGCAGCCTGCAAAGCTGTTATTTCCGATTACCGTATAGCAAGCGGGAATAACAAGCTCACGAAGCGATGTGCAATTTCTGAACATATCGGGAGAAATAGTGTTAGCAAGAACAGCATTGCTACTGTTTATGGTTCTCAGGTTATCCGGAAGAATAACCTTTGTGATGGAGCTGCATCCATAGAACATACCGTAAGGATAACTTTGCCAGTTGATGCATCTTGAAAGATCCACCACATTATCAAGTGTAGCATCAGCACCGATGCTGACAGTTTTTAGTGCGGAACAACCATAGAACAAGCTGTAACCTGAGGATTCTGTACTTCTTATATTAAGATTTTCTGTTGTTTCAAAATGAATGCTTTCGAGAGCCTTCATATCTTTGAAGAACGAGCCGCTATATGACCAGTTGATAAACACGGAGGTAGTATTTTTGGAAACAACAGCGTGCTTTACAGCATCTGTCCAAATATTCTTCCATGCCACCCAATTTGCTTCATTGGTCTTAAATATTCTGAAAAGATATGAAACGCTTGTAAATCTGACGGTTTCTGTTGCATCGTCATATTCCCATGAGAAATTGTCGCCGCCCACGGTTTCACCGCTTCTTGCAAGTGTGCTGTCATGAGAAGCGGGGAGATATGTAAGAGAAATATCATCTCTTGCACGAATTGCGGTTGCAAGCGTGCTTGTAGGATATGTGCAGACACCGAGAGATGTGAGATCCTCTTTCCAAGAATCAATAAAATCAAAGCTTGTGAGCTTTCCGAGATATACTTCTGCATCAATAGCACAGCCGTCAAAAAGCTCGGAGGAGAATGCTGTTCCGTAGAAGAGGTCGATAACGCCTTCTTCTGCCTCAAAGCCTGTTACATAAACGCTCTGAAGACCGTTTGCGCCATAGAAAAGTCCCTTTGCATTAAAATCTGTGAGAGTGTTCGGAATTTCAACAGATTTAAGATTTGTAAGACCTGCAAGCGCATAGTCTGATACCGCAGTTATAGGAGCTGTGATAACTACCTTTGTGATGTCCTCTGCATTTCCTATCCAAGGAATGAGAGAAAGGTCATCTGCTGTTACAGAATCGCCAAAGGAAAGCGATGCGCCCGTGCCGGAAATTGTAAGAGTACCGTCTGCAATTTCCCAATCAAGGCTTCCGTCACCGAAGCTACCCTCAAGGATAACGCTGACATTCTCTGCTGTAAAGCCGTATGTGTCAACAAGCAGAGTTTTCATTGCGTTGCTGTAAACATAGGCATTTATCTTTGTAACATCATCAAATGCACTTGCGTTAATTGTGAAATTCTCCGTGTCTGTCGAGAGAATTCTCACAGTTTCGATTCCCGAGCCTGCAAAGGCAGAAGCGCCGATGGTTGTGAGTGCTGCGGGAAGCTCAATATATGTGAGATTTGTACATCCCTTGAATGCGCTTGAACCGATAGTGGTAACAAAGCTCGGAAGATTTATTGAGCTGAAGGATGCGCAGCCGTTGAAGGCGTTTGCACCGACTATATTGTCCGTGCTATCCTGTATCAATTCGGTAAGATGAGCGAGATTGATATTTCCGGTTGCATTGTATTCCGAATCAGCAAAATATACAGTTGTGAGCTTGGGGTTGTTTTGGAAAGTACCCGAGCCTGTCCATCCGTTGCTGATCCTGTATGTATAGCTTGAAAGTGTTATTGTTTCAACATTTGGCCAGTTGGAAAGAATGTGAGTATAATGCTGCCAAATGATCTTTCCGTATTGAGTCTTACCCTGGAAAATTATTTTTTTAACAAGACTGTTGTCAATACCTGCTCGCCAGTCTCTAAAGGCTGTATATGAATTTCCGCCGGCAACGTCATAGCCATTGCTTGTAAATGTGAGAGTTCCTTCGGTGTCAAGCTTCCATGTATACCATATGATGCTTTCATCATTTGGATTTGCCTGATAGCCTGAGCTTACGGTTTCAACATAGTATTCGGCAGTATATCCGTTTGCGGCAAGTGCCGTCTGCTGATCCTTATTTGGGCAGTAAACAACAGCTCCGGCGGGAAGCGCACCTGCCTCAATAACCGTATCTGAGCCGAGAAGCTTAACTGCGGCAATACCCGTTCCGCTGAAAGCTCCTGCGCTTACCGTAGTTACCGATGCGGGAAGAACGATACCTGTTTTTTCTGTCTTTTCATCACCTATTGTAAAGGTTGAGCCTACAAGTGCGGTACAGTTCTTGAATGCATTTGTTCCGATAGTTTCAACACCGTTCTCAAATACAACATTTTTAAGAGCAGTGGGTGCACTATATGCAACCTTGCTGATCGTTCCGCTTGAAAAAGCACTTGTTCCGATAGTAGCAACAGAGCCGGGAATTGTGATTTCTTCAAGAGAAGTACATCCTGTGAAAGCATACTGCTCAATCATGGTTGCCCACGAAGGGATTTCGATATCTTTAAGAGTGGATGCACCAAGGAACATATATTCATGTATTCCCGCAGCCTTTGCATTAGAACCGTTTCCGCCTTCATCTATAAGAGCTGTAGGAAGAATTACCTTTGTTATCGAAGGACAAGCTCTGAACATATGAGACCATGTTCTGTAATATTTGCCCCAACCCGAAAGGTCAACAACACCTGTTGTCTCTTCTCCGCCGATACTTATTGTGGTGAGCTTGGGACAATTATAGAACCATCCATAGCTCATCCAAAAGTTACGGAAATTCCAAGGCTTTCCGTTATCAACAGGCTCTATTCTGACGCTTATAAGCTCGGGCCAGCTTGCAAATATCGAAGCACAGCTCTGCATTCTTACAAAGTTATCAGAAAAGCCGCTTACAACGATTCTTGTAACGCTGTCTTCCCAAACTGCTTTCCATGCCATGAAATTGGCATAGATCACCTTTTGAGTTGCATCTTTATTGTCAAGATAAAGCTGGGTATCGTTGCCATTATAAGCAAGAGTAAGCGTACCCTTTGTGGGAGAGCCTTCAACAACATCAAGGCTCACTGAAAAGTTTGTGTTCTCATAAGCCGTTACGCTTGTGTCAAAGGGTTCCTCACTTTCAGTTGCCATCGCACCTATGCAGAATACTGCAAAAACGAGGCAAAGAATGATGAGGGAAAACAGAATTTTACTTTTTTTCATCTCTTTCTCCTTTATTTTTAGGACAAATATATTGTCCTTTATTACAAAATTTTATAAAAGACTATTCTTGCCATAAGACAAGAACACCCGATAATTAGTATTTTCAAAACATGAGAAAGCGTCTCTCTTTTGTCTGCGCAACAGTTGGTTGATTTGCTTTTCAAACAGTAATTTATCGGTGTGTCGACATAATGCAAATCTGTAGGGGACGGCGACCTCGACAAACAAACATCTTTGACAGTTCGTTAAATTACTGTTTACGAACAAATCATTTATAAGAATCGAGGATTTCCTTCATCTGAGCAAGGTCGATAATATATCCGCTGTTCATCAGCTTATCTGCACGCATCATACATCCGATGGTGTCACGGCTTCCCACGGTCCATGTGAGAAGATATGCCATTTTATAGCCATCCTCGTCCACCATGCGTAAAATAACATCCTCAAGAAGATTCATGGAGTTGAAGATTCTTTCCTGATATTCGGGTTCTTCGCTCTGAAGAGCGTCAGAAAGTCCGAACTCGCTGAGGTTTGTTATCTTTCCCTTGGTCATAAGCTTTTCGTACGATTTGCCGTCATCATTAAGGTTATAGTCGCCGCCGAGATACCAGTCAAGGCTTACCATATCGCAATATTCATCACCGGGATAGCAATAAAGAACATCCTCATAATTTCTGCCGTTTGTCTTGTTGGGCGCAAATTCCCAGATCAGATTGTCAAGTCCCCAAATCTCTGTATAGTAGTCGTGTACATATCTCCAGAGGTTTACAAAATAGCTGCTATCAAGAACATAGCCTTCCTCCTGCTCAATGCACCACCAGAAGAATGATCCGTTCTGCTCGTGGAGAGGTCTCCAGATTATCGGCACTCCGTTATCCCGAAGTGCGCTGAGGAACAGAGCATCGGTATCGAGCTGTTCCGTAAATTCTGCGTTTAGCTCGGTTCCTTCCGTTAGAAGCTCGACCCATTTTTCCTCATGACCAAGCTTACCTCGGCAATCCGCCCAAGTATATTCAAAATTACCCGTGGGATTTCTCCAATGAGAGCTGAATGTGATAACTCCGCCCTCTGCGGCATAGTCAACATATTCGCATATCACATGGCTCCAGAAGGATCTGTCAACCTCACGAAGCACCAGACCGTAGCATCCAAGATCCTGACCGATAAGAGCCGGCTTTTTGCCCGATGCCTCATAGAAATTCTGTATCGTCTCGTTTGCTGTCTTGTCCTGATCGCCCTCCTGACCTATAATGAAGCGTTCATTATCATTATAGATCTCCTCGAGAGCCTTATAGAGCTGATCCTTTGAGTAAATTTCCTTTTCCTCGGTAATGACCTTTACATTGTCCGCTTCTGTAATATCATAGGTCTTGTTCTTTTCGGCAATGGAAGGAATATATGTCTCCATAAAATACTCCATAGCCGCTCTTACAGTATTGAAGCTTCCGAGAATGATGAGGTTTCCATCCTCAACCTTTATCTCAAATTCATATGCCATAAAGGATGTATCATCATATATAATATAGTGCTCGCCTTCCTTTATTTCCTTGGCGATCTCCATTTCTTCACCGATTGCAGCATCTGCAAACCAACTGAACATCTTGCTTCCGTCGGAAAGACTGCCTTCATTATAGAATTTGAATTCAGAAGCTGAAACACCGCCAATGGTAAGGTTATCGAAAAGATACTCTCCGACAACGGAATATCCATCCTGCGGAATATTCAAGCTGCCATCATCTCCAATGCAGCTTTCAGCAAAATATTTTATTGCCTCTGCAGTAGCCTTTGCACTTCCGCCTGCGATAACGATCTTATCACCGCTCTGCTTTACAGCATAGTCACCGGTTCTCATTCCTCGGAGGACATCGGTGCTTTCCTCTCTGCCCGTATCGCCTATGAGGATCTCCTTTGCCTGCTCTGTTTCGCCTTTTCCGAGCCAGCTGTTCAGAACCTCAAGCTCTGTACCGCATTTTTCGGAAATTGCATTCTTTAGAATCGTTGCGTCGAATTTCTGACTTCCTCTGACAATAACATATCCGTCAAAAAACGAAGAGCTTCCCGATGCTGTTTCGCCACATGAGGTGAGCACAAGCAAAATCGAAAGAGATAAAATAACCATAAATAATACTGACTGCAAATAATCAAGTTGTTTTTTCATTTTTTCCTCCAAATTGAAATCAACCTTGATTATTATTATAATCCAATATTTTTTCAAAGTCTATTGCAAAACGTGTCATTTTATGTTATAATCAGTGCCGAAGAACCTTGATATTGCTCGATTTAGCCGGGCACAAAATGCAAAATGTGTCATTTTCCCAAAAGGTGGTGTTTTTTTGTGCAAAAAATCTATGTTTTCAATTACGGATTCAAGGATATGAATCCTCTTTCGCTCGGGCAGGAGGCATGCAGGGCAGATAAATGCTATACCGCAATACGAGATATTACCCAGATCCACTATATAAGAAGCGGAAAAGGGATTCTTGAAAAGAACGGCAAAAAATATCCTGCGCAGGCTGGTGATTGCGTTCTCACCCTCCCCGGTGAAAAATACAAGCTCTATTCCGATCCCGTTGACCCATGGTCATATATCTGGATCGGCTTCGGCGGTGAAAAAAGTGAGCATTTTTCCCGCCTTAAGCCCGTCTTCCATTATGAGGGAGATCTTTTTTACAAAATGATAGATACGGCAAAAATTACATATATGAGGGAATATAGCCTTTCTGCTCTTCTGCTTGAACTTTACCGTGAGCTTTTTTCATCCGAAAAGCTTACTCCCGAGCAGGTTGCACTTCAAGCCAGAGCCTATATTGAGGCAAATTATATGAATGAATGCAAGATGGAAGATATTGCCAAGACCCTCGGCTATTCAAGAAGTCATCTTTCAAAGCTTTATAAAAAAGTTACGGGAGGACCTCTGAAATGGACGCTGATCTATGTGAGAATGCAGGCGGCATATGACTATATTTCCGCCGGAATGACAACAGCCGAGGCTGCTCAGCTCTGCGGATATCCCGATGCATCAACATTCTCAAGGGCATTCAAAGCGCATTTTAAATTTTCCGTTAGAGATCTTCAAACAAAAAAGCGATATATGTGGGATACATTCGACCCCAAAACGGGTAAATATATTTGAGTTTTTCATCTTCAAACAGTAATTTAACGGTGAGTGAAAACGAAATTTGTAGGGGCGATCATTGATCGCCCGAAAAAACAAACGGCGTAAAATAACGATATTTTGAGCTGTTTATGAGACGGGCGATCAATGATCGCCCCTACGGATTACGGCTTCGACTGTTCGCT
>JAFXAN010000100.1 GCA_017517035.1 Clostridia bacterium | reverse complement strand
TGTTTATCTGTGTTTCTACATGGAATTTATGAGAATTCTATGTAGAAAACTTGTCATCAATCTCCTCACAAGTCATCCTGAACGAAGTGAAGGATCTATGAACGCTAAAGGATGATAAACCCATAGCTGTCACCCTGAGCGAAGCCGTAGGCGTAGTCGAACTCCGAAGGAGCGGCACATTGTGCCGGGGTATAGCTAACAGACCGACAAATTACTGTTTACCTAATACTCCGCAAAAACCGATTATTATTTTTTCTTCTTTTTAAGTGCGATAACAGACACAAGAGAGGCAACAATGATGGCTGCTGCCGCAGCTGCAATTATTATTGGGAGAATGCTATCGCCCGTCTCGTTCTCGGCAGGTTCTTCGCCCTCCTTTATTTCATAAAAGCTGACAAAGGCAAAGCGATCCTCTGTTTCAATCGCTGTTTCACTTTCCGTTTCGATATCGGTCTTTTCGCTCTCGGGAGCTTTTGTTTCCTCTTCCTCGAGTGTCGTTTCGGGCGGAATGCAGATTATGTCCTCGGGATCTGCTGCCGAAACATCAAAGAAATTCAAATTGTTTTCCTTTGCGTATTCCTGTGCATATGATCCGGGAACACCGTAAACATTCTTAAGATTAAGGGTGATATTTTCCTCGAAAACCGAAGTTCCTATGCTCTCGACATTCGGGCTTATTACCACATTTGCAATGAGATATGTATAAGCAAAGGACCATGAGGGAAGCACATGAACATTTCGAAGATCAAGAGTTCCCACAATAGGCTCCTCGCCTCTTCTGTAAAGAGATTTCAGGCTATGGCATTTTTCAAATGCCGCATTGAGTATCTCAAAGCTCTCTGAATTTGGGATCTCAACAGTTTCAACATTTTTCAGCTCGCAGAATGCGTATTTTCCAACAGATGTGATTCCGTCTCCGATGACGATATGCTTGACCTTATCACGAAAAGCACGCCAGGGCTGATTTCGCGAGCCTCCGCCATAGTAATTGGTGATGCTGTCGATGCTTCCTGCGCCCGAAATTGTCAAAGTTCCCGTTGCCTCGTCAAAGGAATAAACGCTCTTACGGCCGCAGCTCGGAAGGGTTGGATCAATAAAGAACCAATAATCGTACCTTTCCTCGGGATTATTTATGTTGATAAGGTTGTAATAATACTGCTCGCAATAGCTTTTCAGCGCATCGGTTATGCTATAGGCATAGAGATTCACGATTCCGGGGAGAAGGTCAACTGTTATCTCGGTTGTAGCCTTTGGCAAAATGACCTCTGTAATTTTATTGTTCTTGAATATATCACGAACGGTTTTCAGATTGGAAAGGTCTGCCTGACCCTCAACTCTCTCGGTTCCGTCACGCCAGATGGCAACAAGATTTGGGCAATTCTTGAAGGATCTTTGACCTATATCGTTGACATTCTTTCCAAGGCGCACATCAATAAGAGCTGCATAGCCTGTAAAGCTGTCCTTTGTTATCTTTTTTATATAATCACCGATGATGATATGCTCGATCTCGTCCTTATATTTTTCCCAGCTTTCGTACTGCTTATCAACACTGGCAAGCGTTCCTGTTTCGTTATATCCTGTAGTTCCCGAAACAAATTCCAGCGTTTTTGTGTCGTCATAATATGCCCACCAGATGTCGATGGTGGTGCTTCCGTTTGACGAACCCGACGAGTGACCGTAGAGCGTTGCGCCCTCGGGCTTAAATTCTGTTATAAGTGAGGTTGCGCCGCCCTGACCAACCTTTGAAGCATCGGTCAGCGGCTTTGTTCCCTTTGTTTCCTCGCCTGTATCAAGATCAATGAAGGTATATCCGTTTGCCTTTGCAAAAGCCTCCGCCTTTGAGCCTGCTTTCGCTTTGATTTTCGGATATGTGGTGTTGCTCCTGAAAACATTGTCGCTCTCAAGGGAGGTCTTCATGCCGAGAATCGTCAGCACCTCAAGATAATTACTTCTTGAAAGCGCATTGTTGTTAATTGCCGCCGTTCCCTCGGGGATCTCCAATATCTTGAAGCCCATATTTTTGAGACAGTCTGCAGGGAGAGCGCGGGTATAATCGGGAGCAAGAATGACATTTTCGCCGTTTTTGCAGCCATCAAAGGCATATTTGTCGATAAGCTTGATGTGGCTCAGATCAAATGTTCCCTTTTGCGGCTCTTTACCTTTAATATAAATAGTGTGAAGCGACGAGCAGGAAGCAAATGCGCTTCTGCCGACGGTGGCAACACTTTCGGCAAGCTCAACAGTCTCAAGCTTTGCAAGAGAAGCGAAGCCCTCAACCGATGTGATCCCGTCTCCGACAATAATTTTTGTTACCTGGGCATATGTGGGAAGGCAGGTCTTATAATCCGCCACAGCACCCGTCAAGGGATCTCGGTTGATGATCTGGGTAGACTGAACCTTTCCCGAGGCTGTACCGTCAATGGAAAATGACAAAACGCCGTTCTCGTCAAGTATCCATTTAATATTTGTTTCCTCGCCTGCGGCATTTGCGAGATAGCCTTCCGCCGCATATGAGGCAACGGCAAAAAACAACATACATATAACTACCGTGATGGCAAAAAGAAGTTTTACTTTTGCGTTTTTCATTTTCTTCTCCTCAAAAATATTTGTACTATATTTATTTTAATGATTTTCCATGCTCAAAACAACACTTTTTGCCACCAAAACTTAACCAAATGCGTTCTCTTGGAGCATCTTCCTTTATCTTATGATTTATATGCCCTTTTCAGCGCTTTTCCTTGGCTTTGCAATAAAGCAGGCTTGACATTTTGTTGTCAAACTTTTTGGGTAAAAGCACCCATATCGCAAAATTTTTGTTCTGTTTGACGATATTTGCAAATCTGAAAATTTTCTATTGACAATTTTCATAAGGAGTGGTATAATACTAAGGATAAAAAGAAATTAAAATTCGGTTTGATGCAGATGATCGACGGGATATTAATTCTACCATACAAAAAATGCACCTTTTTGGGGGTGCTTTTGGTGCGCGGGCAGGAAAACGCCCTGTGGTGAAAAGTCTTGTCGGCATGACAGGGCTTTTTTTGCTAAAACCGACATAGAAAGGAGCAAATATGGCAAACATTAAGAAAATGCAGATGGCAAATACGGCTTATATGCAGAATGATTTTTTGTCCGCTCCCTCGGATATGTTTTCTGTGGATGACGAAATTATCCGTTCTTTTGACGATGAAAATTATATTGTTTTTCCCGGCTTTTGCGATGTGCATGTGCATTTTCGTGAGCCGGGTTTTTCTTATAAGGAAACGATAAAGAGCGGAAGCGTAGCGGCGGCAAGAGGCGGATATACCGCAGTTTGCACCATGCCGAATCTGAATCCCGTTCCCGATTCAAGGGAACATCTTGCAGAGCAAATTGAGATAATCAAAAGAGATGCTGCGATAAAAGTCTATCCGTATGCGGCAATTACGGTAGGTCAGAGGGGCGAGGAGCTTTCTGCAATGGAGGAGCTAGCAAAGGATGCCTTCGCTTTCTCGGATGACGGCAGAGGAGTGCAGTCGGATGACATGATGCGAGAGGCAATGAAGAAGGCAAAGGCTCTCGGAAAGATGATCGTTGCTCATTGCGAGGTAAATGACCTTCTAAAAGGCGGATATATCCACGACGGAGAATATGCAAAAGCTCACGGACACAGAGGTATCTGCTCCGAGAGTGAATATGCCCAGATCGAAAGAGACATAAAGCTGGCAAAGGAAACAGGGTGCGCTTATCATGTCTGCCATATTTCGGCAAAGGAAAGCGTCAGCGCAATAAGACAAGCGAAAAAAGAGGGCGTCAATATCACCTGCGAGACAGCTCCGCACTATCTTGTGATGGATGAGCGAGATCTCCGTGAAGAGGGACGCTTCAAGATGAACCCGCCCCTCAGAGGAAAAGCGGACAGAGAAGCTCTTATTGAGGGAATACTTGACGGTACCATCGACATGATCGCAACAGACCATGCGCCTCACTCCGCAGAGGAGAAATCAAGAGGACTTGAGAAAAGCGCATTCGGAATCGTCGGCATCGAGACTGCATTCCCCGTGCTTTATACCTATCTTGTAAAGGAAGGCATCGTTTCCCTTGACAGGATAATCGAATTGCTTGCGATAAATGCAAGAAAACGCTTCGGAATACCCACCCAAAATGATTTTTCTGTCTGGAATCTGGGCGAAAAATTCACCGTTGACCCAAAGGATTTCATCTCCATGGGAAAGGCTACCCCATTTGAGGGCGCAGAGCTTTGGGGAATAAATCATCTCACGGTCTGCGGCGGCAAAATCGTTTATAAAAAAGATAATAAATTAGTTTGATATATTCGGAGGAAACAAAAATGGCAAAAAGAACAGATTTAAAAAAGATACTCATCATCGGCTCAGGCCCTATCGTTATCGGTCAGGCGGCTGAATTTGACTATGCGGGAACACAGGCTTGTCTTGCTCTTAAGGAAGAGGGCTATGAGGTGGTTCTCGTGAACTCAAACCCCGCAACCATCATGACCGATACAACAATTGCGGATAAGGTCTATATGGAGCCTCTGACTCTTGAATATATCGCAAAAATTCTCCGTTATGAGCGTCCCGACGCCATCCTTCCCGGAATCGGCGGTCAGACCGGACTTAATCTTGCTATGCAGCTTGAAAAGAAGGGTGTTCTGCGTGAGTGCCACACAGAGCTTCTCGGCACAAGCAGCGAAAGCATCGAGAGAGCCGAGGACAGAGAGCTGTTTAAGGAGCTTTGCGAATCCATCGGCGAGCCTGTCATCCCCTCGGAAATAACATATAATCTTGAGGAAGCAAAGGAAGCTGCAAAGAGGATCGGTTATCCCGTTGTTCTCCGTCCCGCATTCACACTCGGCGGAACAGGCGGCGGCTTTGCTTATAACGAAGCAGAGCTTGTTGAGATCGGCACAAACGGCTTCAAGCTCTCCCCCGTTCATCAAGTCCTTATCGAGAAGAGCGTTAAGGGCTATAAGGAAATTGAATTTGAGGTTATGCGTGACTCAAATGACCATGCCATCACCATCTGCGGCATGGAGAATATCGACCCCGTGGGTGTCCACACAGGCGACTCTCTCGTTGTTGCTCCCATCATGACCCTCTCAAAAGAGGACGAAAAGATGCTCAATGATTCGGCTATCAAGATCATCAGAGAGCTTAAGATCGAGGGCGGCTGCAATGTTCAGTTTGCACTCAATCCGACAACCAGTGAATATTATCTCATCGAGGTAAATCCCCGTGTTTCCCGTTCCTCTGCCCTCGCTTCAAAGGCTTCGGGATACCCAATTGCAAGAGTAACCGCAAAAATTGCTGTCGGTATGGCTCTTGAGGACATAAAGATCGCAAACACAAATGCGGCATTTGAGCCTCGCCTTGACTATGTCATCGCAAAGCTCCCCAGATTCCCCTTTGATAAGTTTACGACCGCTTCAAATACCCTTGGAACACAGATGAAGGCAACAGGCGAGGTCATGGGCATCGGCTCAACTCTTGAGGAATGCCTCCTTAAGGGCATCCGCTCACTTGAGGTTGGTGTGAACCACATCTATCACCATAAATTTGACAACATGACAGACGCTGAGCTTCGTGAATATATCAGCGAGTTCAGAGATGATAACATTTTTGCCATCGCAGAGCTTATCTACCGTGGCGCAACCGTTGAAGAGATCCACGAGATCACAAAGATAACCTCCTTCTTCCTTGAAGCCATCAAGCGCATCATTGATATGGAGGAAAATCTGAAGGCACACACCTTCGATCTCGATATCCTCACAAGCGCAAAGAAGATGGGCTTCTCGGATAAATATGTTGCGAGAATGTGGAAATGCACAGAGCTTGAGGTTTACGATTTCAGAAAAAAGAACAACCTCTTCCCCGTTTTCCGCATGGTGGATACCTGCCATACAAATGCTTATATCCCCTATTTCTATTCCTCATATACAGGCGAAAACGATTCCGTTCTCACGGATAAGAAAAAGATCATCGTTCTCGGCGCAGGTCCTATCCGCATAGGTCAGGGCGTTGAGTTCGACTATTCCACCGTTCACGCCGTTACGACTATCAAAAATTCAGGCTACGAGGCTATTATCATCAATAACAACCCCGAAACCGTTTCAACAGACTATACAACTGCCGATAAGCTCTATTTCGAGCCTCTCACAGCAGAGGATGTTATGAATATCATCGAGTTTGAGAAGCCCGAGGGCGTTATCGCTTCCCTTGGCGGTCAGACCGCTATCAACCTTGCCGAGCCGCTTCACGCAAGAGGAGTTAAGATCATCGGCACAGATTGCGATGCCATTGATAAGGCTGAAAACAGAGATATGTTTGAAAAGCTCCTCTCCGAGCTTGGAATCCCTCAGCCTAAAGGTAAGGCTGTCACAAAGATCGAGGACGGCATAAAGACCGCTGCCGAGATCGGCTATCCCGTGCTTGTTCGTCCCTCCTTCGTTCTCGGCGGACGCGCAATGCAGATCGTTGCAAACGAAAATCAGCTCCGTCATTACCTTAAGACCGCCGTTGAGATCGACGAGGACAAGCCCGTTCTTGTTGATAAATACATCAGCGGTAAGGAGGTTGAGGTTGACGCAATTTGCGACGGTCATGATGTTTTCGTTCCCGGCATCATGGAGCTTGTTGAGAGAACAGGTATCCACTCGGGCGACTCAATCAGCGTTTATCCCACATTCAGTATTTCCGATAAGGTCAAAGGCACTATTCTTCAGTATGCAAAGAAGCTTGGTCTCGGCATCGGAATCGTTGGTCTTTATAACATTCAGTTTATCGTCGATAACGAGGACAGAGTATATATCATTGAGGTAAATCCCCGTTCCTCAAGAACAGTTCCCTTCCTCTCAAAGGCAACAGGCTTTAGCCTTGCAGATATCGCCACCGAGGTAATTATGGGCAAGTCTCTTAAGGAGCAGGGCATCTTCGGAATCTATCCCGAGGAGAAGAACAGATGGTATGTAAAAGTGCCTGTATTCTCCTTCAACAAGCTCAGAGGCCTTGATGCTTATCTCTCTCCCGAAATGAAGTCAACAGGTGAGGCTATCGGCTATGACGACAAATATTACAGAGCACTCTATAAGGCTCTCCAGGCATCGGGAATGCACCTTCAGAACTACGGAACAGTTCTTGCAACCATTGCAGACTGCGATAAGGAGGAGGCTCTTCCCCTCATCCGCCGCTTCTATAATCTGGGCTTCAATATCGAGGCAACAGCGGGAACTGCAGCCTTCCTTAAGAACAACGGAATCCGTACTCATGTGCTGAAAAAGCTCTCGGACGGCTCGGATGAGATCGCAGATTCGCTCCGCCAGGGACATATCGCTTATGTTATCAACACAAGCGATCCCGCATCGTCCGGTGTGACAAGAGACGGCTTTGAGATCAGAAAATACGCAACCGAAAACAATGTGACAATGTTCACATCCCTTGATACCGTTCGTGTTCTTCTCGAGGTCCTTGAGGAAACCACACTTACAATCTCAACAATTGATTCGTAATTGAGGATCGAAATGAAACAGACTATATTTGAAATAAAAGAAAATGTAAAAATTGCAAAGGATGTCTTCCGCATGACGCTTTCTGGAGACACCGAGGGCATCCTTCCCGGTCAGTTTGTCAATATAAAGCTTGACGGACTTTATCTGCGCCGCCCCATCTCGGTCTGCGATGTTCCCTGCGACGGAACACTCGTCATCATCTATAAGGTGGTAGGTCACGGAACGGAGATAATGAGCGAAATGAAGGAAGGAAAGCTCGACCTTCTCACACAGCTCGGAAACGGCTATGACATGACAAGAAGCGGCGATTCTCCTCTGCTTGTTGGCGGTGGTGTTGGTGTTCCGCCCCTCTATATGCTTGCAAAAAAGCTGATAGAGCAGGGCAAAAAAGTCTCTGTCATCATCGGCTTTAACACAAAGGACGAAATTTTCTATGAGGATGAATTCAAAGCTCTGGGAGCATCCGTAAAAGTTACAACCGTTGACGGCTCATACGGAATAAAGGGCTTTGTTACAAACGCAATGGATGAGGATTTCTCATATTTCTATTCCTGCGGCCCCGAGCCTATGCTCCGTGCCCTTTGCTCTGCCACAGATAAGAGCGGTGAGCTGAGCTTTGAGGAGAGAATGGGCTGCGGATTTGGCGCTTGCATGGGCTGCTCCTGTAAAACTCTCACAGGCAATAAGAGGATCTGCAAGGACGGTCCAGTTATGCGAAAGGAGGAGATCATATGGAACGCTTAAAAGTGAATCTCTGCGGAATTGATATGGATAATCCCATCATCCCCGCAAGCGGTACTTTCGGCTATGGATATGAATTTGCCGAGCTTTATGATATCAACATTCTCGGAACATTCTCCTTCAAGGGTACAACAAAAGACCCCAGATTCGGAAATCCCACCCCCAGAATCGCAGAATGCACTGCCGGCATGATAAATGCCGTTGGACTTCAGAATCCGGGCGTTGAAGCAGTAATAAACGAAGAGCTTCCGAAGCTCGCACAATGCTTTGGCAAAAAGGTCATGGCAAATGTCAGCGGCTTTGCTATTGAGGACTATGCCTATACCTGCGAAAAGCTTGACAGATGCGAGCAGGTGGGCTGGCTTGAGGTCAATATAAGCTGTCCAAATGTCCACGGCGGCGGAATGAGCTTCGGCACATCCCCCGAGGCTGCGGCAGAGGTGACAAAGGCAGTAAAGGCAGTCACAACAAAGCCCGTTATCATCAAGCTCTCGCCAAATGTAACCGATATCGTCTCTATTGCAAAGGCTTGCGAGGAGGCGGGCGCTGACGGAATAAGCCTTATAAATACACTTCTCGGCATGAGAATAGATCTGCGCAAGAAAAAACCGATAATCGCCAACAAAATGGGCGGTTTTTCGGGCAGCGCAATACTTCCCGTGGCTCTGCGTATGGTTTATCAGGTGTCAAATGCGGTAAAGATCCCCGTTGTGGGAATGGGCGGCGTTTCAAGTGCCGAGGATGTTATCGAAATGATGCTTGCGGGCGCAACTGCCGTCGAGATCGGTGCGGCAAACCTCATCGACCCATATGTTTGCCGTGATATAATCGAAGAATTACCTTCCGTTATGGATAAATACGGAATAAAAACATTAAATGAAATTATTGGAGGTGCCCACTGATGGGAAAGGACGTTATTATTGCCTGCGATTTTGACAGCGCAGAAAAGGTATTTGCATTTCTTGATAAGTTTACAGGGAAAAAGCCCTTTGTGAAGATCGGAATGGAGCTTTATTATGCTGAAGGCCCTTCCATCGTTCGTGAGATCAAAAAGAGAGGTCATAAGATATTCCTTGACCTCAAGCTCCACGATATCCCCAACACAGTTAAAAAGTCGATGGCGGTTCTTTCCCGTCTCGATGTTGACATGACAAATCTCCATGCCGCAGGTACGGGCAGAATGATGGAGGCGGCAATCGAGGGACTTACCCGAGAGGACGGCACAAGACCGCTCCTCATCGCTGTAACACAGCTCACATCAACTGACGAGGAGACAATGAAAAAGGATCTTCTCATCGACGCTCCCATTGCCGATGTTGTTATGCACTATGCCGAGAACGCAAAGAACAGCGGTCTTGACGGAGTTGTTTGCTCTCCCCTTGAGGCAGGCAAGGTTCATGAGAGATGCGGTGAAAAATTCCTCACGGTAACTCCCGGTGTACGCTTTGCAGACGGTGATATCGGCGACCAGAAGAGAGTTATGACCCCTGCCGAGGCAAAGAAGATCGGCTCCGACTATATCGTTGTGGGCAGACCCATCACCGCTGCCGACGATCCCGTTGCCGCATACGAAAGATGCGTTGCGGAATTCTGCGACTGAGGGGGATTTCGCCACTGCGGTGGCGACCGGCGCCGCCGCCGGCTCCCGCGACCTTTTAAAAAAGGTCGATCAAAACTTAAAAAAGGGACTTATTTATGGTTTTACCCTCACTGCGAACTAAATTTGCGAGAGAGGGAAACTAAATAATGGAACCGAGTGAGGATAAAAAACACAAAATAAATATCACCCGGTATTGAAGTTTTTTGCCAAGCTTTTTTTCAAAAAAGCGGGGCAAGCTTTTTTCAAAAAGCGGAAAGGAATAATTATGGAAAGCTACAAGAGAGAATTTATACAGTTTCTTGAGGGCGCAGGAGTGCTCAAATTCGGAGATTTTACAGCAAAGAGCGGAAGAAAGATTCCGTATTTCATCAATGCGGGCATGATAAAGACAGGCGAGGATATCGCAAAGCTTGGCGAATTTTATGCAAGAGCATATAAGGAAAAGCTTGGCGACAAGAAAGCTGTTCTTTACGGCCCTGCTTATAAGGGAATCTCGCTTGCGGTTTCGGCAGCAGTTGCCCTTTCAAAAAACGGACTCAATGTTCCCTTCTTCTTCAACCGTAAGGAGATCAAGGATCACGGCGAGGGCGGAGTTTTCGTTGGATATGTACCCCAGAGTGGCGAGGAGATCGTAATTATTGAGGATGTTATCACGGCGGGAACAGCTATCCGTGAGAGCATGGAGATCCTTTCTCACCTTGAAGGAACAAAGGTTGCCGCAACATTTATCATGGTCGACCGCAAGGAAAAGGGTCAGACAGAAAAGGGCGCAATGCAGGAGATCGAGGAGCAGTTTGGCTTCCCCGTATATTCCATCGTTGATGTCTATGACATCATTGAATACCTCTCCGAGGACGAGAAAAACAAGGAAAATGTCGATAGAATCAAGAACTATCTTGCAGTAAACGGAGCGAAGGCATAAAATGAGAAGCCTTATTGATATTCACGATTTTACCACGGAGGAGATAGATGACCTCATAAGCGTGGCAAATGACATAATCAAAAATCCCGATAAATATGCGGAAAAATGCCGCAGAAAAAAGCTCGCAACTCTTTTCTATGAGCCTTCAACACGCACCCGTCTCAGCTTTGAGGCGGCAATGCTTGAGCTTGGCGGAAGCGTCATCGGCTTTTCCGAGGCATCAAGCTCCTCTGCAGCAAAGGGAGAGAGCGTTGCAGACACCGCAAAGGTAATGAGCGCATATGCGGACATTATCGCAATGCGCCACCCACAGGAGGGTGCGCCTTATGTGGCTTCGAGAAACGCAACTGTGCCTGTTATAAATGCGGGCGACGGCGGACACAACCACCCAACGCAGACCCTTACCGACCTTCTCACGATCTCTCGTGAAAAGGGCAGACTTCATGCTCTGACGGTGGGCTTTTGCGGCGACCTCAAATACGGAAGAACGGTTCATTCCCTCATTGCCGCACTTGCAAGATATGAGAATATTAAGATCGTGCTGATTTCACCTTCGGAGCTTACCGTTCCAAGCTATGTGCGCTATGAGGTGCTCAACAAAAACGGCATGAAATATGTGGAAACGACCGATCTTGAGGGCGCAATGCCCGACCTTGATGTTCTCTATATGACGAGAATCCAGAAGGAGCGTTTTGAGGAAGAGGCAGACTACGAGCGCCTGAAGGACAGCTATATTCTCACAGAGGAGAAGCTGAAAAATGCGAAAAAGGATCTTGCGATCCTTCATCCTCTGCCGAGAGTTAATGAGATCAGCGTGAAGGTTGATAGCGACCCCAGAGCCTGCTATTTTAAGCAGGTACATAACGGAAAATATATCAGAATGGCGCTGATACTTCGCCTTCTCGAGGAAGCGGACGGCATTATTGCGGATGAAAATCGCAGCGATATGCTTGTTAATAAGCTGATGTGCGCAAATAAACGCTGTATAACGGGAACCGAGCAGGAGCTTGACCAGCTCTTCAAGGTCACAGACCCCGAGGCGGGAATTTGCAGATGCGTCTATTGCGAAGCAAAGACTTTTCTTACAAAATAAAATTAAGGAGCTGAAAATCAGCTCCTTTTTTGATGAGAGGATTTGGTTAAACAGTAATTTGTCGGTGAGGGAGTTTCGCCTCTGCGGAGGCGACCGACGCCGCCGTCGGCTTGCGCGACCTTTTAAAAAAGGTCGATCAAAACTTCGAAAAAGGTAATTTTTATTGCTGTTTATCTGTGTTTCTACGGAAATTTTACGGAAATTACATGTAGAAAAACTTAGCATCAATTTTCTCTCGAGTCATTCTGAGCGTAGCGAAGAATCTACGAGCGCTAAAGGATGATAATCTCACAGCAGTCACCCTGAGCGGAACGCAGTGGAGTCGAACCCATAGGGCAATGCGACAGCATTGGGGTATAATTTCACCGTCTCCGACTGTTCGACAATTTACTGTTTGTCGAAAAAAGGGAACAAAAGCTTTTAAAGCTTTTGCTCCCTTTTGATTCTTATTTCATATCAAAGCTCATTGGCAAAAGTGAGGAGAGGGAATGTCTTTCCGTTCCGATCTCGCTTCCACCGAGCAAAACGGGGAGATTCGGGGAACAAAATTCACTCATCACCTGTCGGCAAACACCGCAGGGCGTGCAGATCTTATTCGGCTTTTCTCCTTTTTTACCGCCGCAGACAGCAATTTTTGCAAAATCACGCTCTCCGTCCGCAACCGCCGAAAAGATCGCTGTCCTCTCGGCGCAGACAGTCGGTGAAAATGAGGCGTTTTCAATATTGCATCCGAGATATACCTTGCCGCTTTTGGTGAGCAGTGCAGCGCCCACTGCAAAGTCTGAATACGGGCAATATGCGTTTTCTCTCGCCTTTTCAGCGAGCATCATAAGCTCGGCATCCGATATATCAAAAAAGTTTTTGCCCTCGCATTCAAATTCCACATCAAGCGCATCGGTAACAGTTCTTGCAACATCCGAAAACTGCGCTCTTGTGCCAAGATCTCTCGGCTCGATCTTCTTGCCGTAAACAAGAAGCGGAACATATTCACGGGTATGGTCGGTACTGACATCTCCCGGATCACAGCCGTGATCTGCTGTTATTATCAGCATATCGTCATCGCAAAGCTTTGCGACAAATTCGGGCAGGAAGGCATCAAAGGCGTTCAGTGCCTCGGCATATCCCACAGCATCATTTCTATGTCCGTAAACAGAATCAAAATCCACAAGATTCACAAAGCAGAGTCCGTTAAAATCTCTTTCTGCAAGCTTAAGAGCCATTTCCATCCCCTCACCGTTTCCGTGAGTGATGAATTTTTCACTTATTCCGCAGCCCGCAAAAATATCCGATATTTTTCCAACTGCAAGAACATCCTTTTCGCCCTCACGGAGCGCATCGAGCATTGTTTTTCCCCAAGGTTCAACACTAAAATCACGCCTGTTTGCAGTTCTTTTGAAGCTGCCTGCCTCACCTATAAAGGGTCTTGCAATAACTCTGCCTACCGAATGCTCTCCCATAAGGATCTTTCTTGCGATACTGCAATATTCATAGAGCTTTTCGGGCGGAACTATATCCTCATGAGCTGCGATCTGAAAAACGCTGTCAGCCGATGTATAAACGATCAGATCTCCGCTCCTCATATGCTCCTCGCCATAATCACGGATAACATCAGTTCCCGAATAAGGCTTGTTGCAGAGGACTTTTCTGCCCGTCGCTTCTTCAAATGCCTCTATTATCTCGGGCGGAAACCCGTTCGGATATGTGGGAAAAGGATTTTTTGAGATCAGCCCCGCAATTTCCCAGTGACCGAGAGTGGTATCCTTTCCGTTTGATCTTTCCGCCATTCTTCCGTATGCGGCAGTAGGATTATTGACCTTCCCAAGATAGGAAAGCCCCTCAATATTTCCGATCCCCATGGAAATGAGATTTGGAATGTTCAGCCTGCCCGTTCTGAAAAGACTCCCGAGAGTAGATGCACCCGCGTCACCGAAAAGCGCAGAATCGGGGCATTCTCCCGCACCGAGGCTGTCAAGAACGATTATAAAAGCTCTTTTGAATTTTTTTCTCATTGTGCTTATCCTTTCTTTCGGGGATATATTTTTGTTATAAACAGGAATTTATCGAACTGTTGAAAGAGTGAATAAACGGAGATGAGGATGTTCGCTTGCCTCCACTGATTTTGCAAAGCAAAATTAGGGGAGGTGGATTTTGCCGTAAGGCAAAAGACGGAAGGGTCTTATGTGGTGAAAAGTAACTTTCTTGTT
>JAFXAN010000099.1 GCA_017517035.1 Clostridia bacterium | reverse complement strand
CGGTGCGATGAAAAACGCAGATCTGTAGGGGCGATCATTGATCGCCCGAAAAAACAAACGGCGTAAAATAACGATATTTTGAGCTGTTTATGAGACGGGCGATCAATGATCGCCCCTACGGATTACGGCTTCGACTGTTCGACAAATTACTGTTTGAAAAATCAGTTATAACCGAAAGAGGCCATCTCTTAATGAGACAGCCCCTCTGTTTTTATCATTTCTTAAGTGCAATTGCTTTCTTTGCGTTCTCGCAAAGATCTTTGGGTGTAAGACCGTATTCCTCAAGAAGTGCTGGAACAGCTCCGCTCTTACCGAACTTGTCCTTAACTCCAACACGAACAACGGGAACGGGGCATTCCTCGCAAACGACCTCTGTTACTGCGCTTCCCAGGCCACCGATGATGTTATGCTCCTCGGCTGTGACGATCGCTCCTGTTTCCTTTGCCGCCTTGATTATTATATCTCTGTCAATAGGCTTTATCGTGTGGATATTGATAACTCTTGCGGAGATTCCCTCTGCCTCAAGCATTTCGGCAGCCTCCATTGCCATTGCAACCATAAGTCCTGTTGCAACGAATGTAACATCGCTTCCCTTTACAACCTCAACTCCCTTACCGATCTCGAATTTATAATCCTCACCGATATTGAATATTGGCGTTGCAAATCTTCCGAAGCGAAGGTAAACAGGGCCGTCAAAATTGATAGCCGCCTCAACTGCCGCCTTTGCCTCAACAGCATCTGCGGGGTTGATGATGGTCATTCCGGGAATGGTGCGCATGAGGGCAATATCCTCAAGGCACTGGTGTGTTGCACCGTCCTCACCTACTGTGATTCCTGCGTGAGTTGCACCGATCTTAACCGCAAGATGGGGATAACCGATGGAGTTTCTCACCTGCTCAAATGCACGGCCTGCCGCAAACATTGCAAAGGAGGATGCAAAAACGCATTTGCCCGTTGAAGCAATACCTGCCGCAACCGTCATCATGTTGCCCTCTGCAATTCCGCAGTCAAAAAATCTTTCGGGGAACTTTTTCTTGAAAACACCCGTCTTTGTTGCTGCCGCAAGATCGGCATCAAGAACGAGAAAATCATATTTTTCGCCAAGAGAAGCAAGAGCCTCGCCATAAGCCTCTCTTGTGGCCTTCTTTTCATAATTCATCATAGCTCGTCTCCTCCTTATGCCTTAAGCTCGCTCATTGCCTGCTCATACTGCTCTGCGCTTGGTGCGGCACCGTGCCAGCTGACGTTGTTTTCCATATAGGAAACGCCCTTGCCCTTTGTGGACTTGGCAATTATTGCGGTGGGTCTTCCCTTTGTTGCCTTCGCAGCGGCAAAAGCAGCCTCGATCTCATCGAAATTATGAGCATCGATTATAATAACATTATATCCGAATGCTTCAAGCTTCTTATCAAAGGGAGTGGGATTCATGACCTCGGTAATTGCACCGTCGATCTGAAGTCCGTTCCAGTCGATGATAACGCAGAGGTTGTCCAGCTTATAATGATTTGCGAACATGGAAGCTTCCCAAACCTGACCTTCCTCGCTCTCACCGTCTCCGACGATGGTATAAACTCGATAGTCCTTTCCCGCAACCTTGCCGCTGAGAGCCATACCGCAAGCGGCGGAGATTCCAAGACCGAGAGATCCTGTTGTCATATCAACACCGGGGGTATGCTTCATATCGGGGTGTCCCTGAAGGAATGAGTCTGCCTTACGGAGTGTTTTGAGCAACTCCTTATCAAAAAATCCTTTTTCTGCAAGAACCGCATAAAGAGCGGGAGCGCAATGTCCTTTTGAGAGAACGAAGCGGTCACGATCCTCCCATTTCGGATTCTTGGGGTCGATATTCATTTCCTCAAAATAGAGGTATGCAAGAATATCGGAGATCGAGAGCGATCCGCCGGGATGACCGGATTTTGCATTGTAAACTCCCTCAATCGCACCGATTCTTATATTACGGGCAATTTCGGAAAGCTCATTTTTTCTGGTCTGTTCCATTTATTTTATCCTCCTGAAAGATTAATTCACTATATAAATATTATATTACATATCCCTTATTTTGTCAAGAGAAAAAGACAAAAACAGCACTTGTTGCCAATAAAGGCACAAAATGCTGTTTTTTAATGCAGATTTTTTATGTCAACAGTAATTTGTCGAACAGTCGTAGAGGGTTTTTGTGGTCTCCGTCCCCTACAGGTCATCACATTTTTTAATCGGTGTTCTACGGTCCTCTAAATTACCGGGCAAAGTCTTTTGTCTGCGTTGGCTACCTGAAAAGGGGAAAGCTTTGGGAGATTTTCGCTGCGATGTTTGGCGTTTTGCAAAGCAAACGGCGGTAATTAGCCACCGAGACAAACTCGACGGCAAGCTTGCTTGCCTTACTTTTGCATCGGGGCAAAGCAAGTGCCCCCGTCCCGAAACCCCATCACCTAGCTTTGCTCGATGATGGGAACCCGAGCGTCACGATGTCCTTTACATTAAATAGTGCAAAACTATATCAGTTTTTAAGACTATGTATAGGAGCGGGGATTCTGCCGCCTCTTGCGATGAATTTCGCAGGAGATGCGGAATTGACCGGCATAATTGGTGCATAACCCAGAAGTCCGCCAAAATCAACGCTCTCGCCAACGCCCTTTCCGTATACCGGAATAACTCTCACTGCCGTTGTCTTTGTGTTTGCAACTCCGATGGAAATCTCATCAGCAATAATTCCGCAGATAACATCCTCGCCCGTGTCGCCCGGAATCGCTATCATATCAAGACCCACAGAGCAGACCGCCGTCATCGCCTCAAGCTTTTCAAGTGTAAGTGCGCCCTCTTCAACTGCGTGTATCATACCCGCATCCTCGGAAACAGGAATAAATGCGCCCGAAAGACCGCCCACATGGCTTGATGCCATAACTCCGCCCTTCTTCACTGCATCATTGAGCATCGCAAGTGCCGCAGTTGTGCCGTGAGAGCCGCAGATGGTAAGTCCCATATTTTCCAGAATATGGGCAACGCTATCACCGATAGCGGGGGTGGGAGCAAGAGAAAGGTCGATGATGCCAAAGGGAGTATCAAGTCTCTTTGCAGCCTCATGCGCCACAAGCTGACCTACTCTCGTTATCTTAAATGCGGTCTTCTTGATAATATCCGCAAGCTCGCTAAGGTCACAGTCGCCCGCTCTCTGAATTGCGGAGCTGACAACACCGGGACCGGAAACGCCAACATTTATAACGCAATCCGGCTCACCGATTCCATGGAATGCGCCCGCCATAAAGGGGTTATCCTCAGGCACATTTGCAAATACCACAAGCTTTGCGCAGCCGATGGAGCGGTCATCTCTTGTAAGATACGCCGCACGCTTGATCGTCTTACCCATAAGAGCAATGGCATCCATATTGATGCCCGCCTTTGTGGACGCAACATTCACCGAGGAGCAAACAAGATTAGTCTCCGCAAGAGCCTCGGGAATAACAGAAATGAGATTTTTTGCGCCGATGGTCATTCCCTTATGAACGAGTGCGCCGAAGCCTCCTATAAAGTTGATACCAAGGGTCTGCGCAGCTCTCTCAAGAGTTTTTGCAACCTTTATATATCCCTCCGGTGAGATCGAGCCGCCCACAAGAGAGATCGGAGTTACAGAAACTCTCTTGTTCACGATCGGAATACCATATTCCTTCTCGATATCGCAGCCTGTCTTTACCAGCTTTTCGGCTTTTTTCGTTATCTTATCGTAGATCTTATCGCAAAGGCGGTTCTCGTCCTCGCTTACGCAGTCAAGGAGAGAAATGCCCATGGTTATGGTTCTGATATCGAGATTTTCCTCTCGTATCATATTTATAGTTTCAAGAATATCGGATGTATTAAGCATTTTTAAATCTACCCCTTATATCAGATATGATGCATGGTGTTGAAAATGTCCTCATGCATTGCGTGGATGGCAAGACCGTTTTCCTTGCCCAGCTCTTCGAGAACATCAACGAAATCCGCAAAGGGAATTTTGAGTGAGGTGAGATCCGCAAGCATTATCATCGCAAAATATTCGCTGAGAACGCTCTGTGTTATATCAAGTATGTTTGCTCCCTTATCTGCGCATACAGCGCTGACCTTTGCTATGATACCCATGGTATCCTTTCCCGTTACCGTAATTACTGCCTTCATTTTGAGCCTCCGTGATTTTTATTTCCCTTATATTTTACAACATTTTCCCTTATTTTTCAATAGCTTTGTTAAAAATAAAACGAAAAACAAAAAAACTTTTTCCAAAAAGCTCGATTTATTGCTTTTTCATATTGACTTTTCATTCATTTATGTGTAAAATGTACCTTGTAAATATTTTTTATGAGGTATATGAAATGAGTGAATTTACAACCTATGAATATGTGGTTTCGCAGAAGATGGAAGGCAAATGGAAGCTGAAGAAGCTGGGAATGCTTCTTCTTTATGTTGCTTTTGTTATCGCCTGGTTCATTTTTGGCTTTGTCAGCAAAATGTTCCCACTTCTCGCCCTCATTCCCGTGACTCTTTGGATGCTCGTTTTCTTCACTTGGCGTTATGTTAAGGTCGAATACGAATATTCGATGGAATCGGGCGACATGACAATTTCCAATATCTACGGTGGAAAATCGAGAAAAAAAGTCGTTGAATTTAAGATCAAGGAATGCTCCCTCATCGCACCCGTTTCAACTCATGACTTCAAGGCAAGAGACTATGAGCCTGAGAAGATATTCAAGGCCCTTTCCTCGGAAAAGGCTGCGGACGCATATTTTGCACTTTTCGAGCAGGACGGCAAAAGATGCATTGCATATTTTGAGGCAACAGAAAAAGCACTGAAGATATGCAAATATTATAATTCATCGGCAACAGTTGTAAGTAAGGTCAAAGTCTGATTTTGGAGCTTGGTTGAAAATGAAAAAGGTAAAGCACACTTTTGAATATCTGATAATTGCACTTCTCGCAATTGCAATGGCACTTACATACGAAATATTTATATTTGAAAATTCCTTTGCGCCTGCGGGCATCAACGGAATTGCAACAATGGTACAGTATCTGTTCGATTTCAGCGTCGGATATATGTCGCTTATCATAAATATTCCTCTTGTCATCGTTGCGCTTATTCTCGGAAAAGGCGATTTTGCCCTGAAAAGCGGTCTTTTCACCCTTTCCTTCTCGGGTGCGCTGATCATCTTTGACCATATCGACCTTTCAGCCTTCGTTTACCACACCGAAAACGGAACCAGCACCATCCTTGCTCCTGCCGCTGCGGGCGTTATCGTGGGTGCGATCTACGGCATCTGCATAAGGCTCGGCGGATCAACAGGCGGAACAGATATTGTTGCGGAGATAATTCACACAAAAAAGCCGCATATCAGCCTCGTTTGGATAATTTTTGCCCTCAATGCCTCGGTTGCGGCACTCTCATATTTTGTTTACGGCTTCAATGCAGAGCCCGTGATCCTCTGCATCGTCTATTGCTTCCTCACAAGCAGCGTCAGCGACAAAATGCTCAAGGGTATCAAGGAAGCGATCAAATTCGAGGTCATTACCGATAATGCCGAGGAGCTTTCCGAACGGCTTATGCGTGAGCTTCACCACGGAGTTACGGTTATAAATGCCGAGGGAATGTATTCTCATAAGGGAAAAAAGATCATTATCTGCGTAATAAACAAACATCAGATCGCTGAATTTCAGAAGATAGTAAAGGAATATCCCGGCACATTTGCTTATGTTACAAGCGTAAATGAAACCGTCGGAAACTTTAAAAAGATATCATAAATCAGGAGAAAACTAATGAAAATTGCACTTATTGCACATGACAAAAAGAAAAATGAAATAATAGAGCTTGCAAAGAAATATAAGGATGTTCTTTCGGGACACGAGCTTTATGCAACGGGAACAACGGGAACGCTCATTATGGGCGAAACAGGACTTCCCATCCACAGAATGAAGAGCGGTCCTCTCGGCGGAGATCAGCAGATCGGCGCAATGCTTGCCTGCGGAGAGATCGACCTTATCATCTTCCTTCGTGATCCGCTTACAGCTCAGCCTCATGAGCCTGATGTTTCTGCGCTTCTCCGTCTCGGGGATGTTCAGAGCATTCCCCTTGCAACAAATGCAAACAGCGCAACAATAATGCTCGAGGCACTGAAAAATAAGATATATTTCTGCTGAAAAATTTTCGTTTTAGCTTATTTTTTCTAAAATGTTGATTTTTTGCTAAATGTATGTTATAATTAATCAAGGTGATTAAAAAAACTTTTTGGAGGAAGGAAAAAATGCTGAAGATTGAAAGAACATCGGTTATGAATTTTGAAAACGCCATCAGGGGCGCAAGAAATCCTATGAACAGCTGGGCGAAAATGGACAGCAGCTATGATGAAAACGGTGAATTCGTCTTTGGCGAAAACGATATCGACCTTGCAAAAAGACTTGCAAAGGCGGGAAGCGACCATAGAAAATTCCTGCGTCAGATATTTGTTTCACTTGACATCACAGCTCCTCTTTATTGGTGGAAGGAATTTGATACATATAAGGTCGGAACGGTTGCAAATTCCTGCTCTACGATGCACAAGATCCACACAAAGCCTTTCTGCCGTGACGATTTCAGCCATGACAGAATGACTGACGATGCCTTGTCTGCCCTCGATTCTCTCATTGCTTTCCTTGAGAGTGAGAGACTTAAATTTGTTGAAAATAAGGAAGACAGAAGCCATTGGCACAATATGATCCAGCTTCTGCCCTCATCCTTCAATCAGATGAGGACCGTTACTCTCAATTATGAGAATCTTATCGGTATTTATTATGCCCGCCGCACGCACAAGCTTGCGGAATGGCATACCCTCTGCGATTGGATCATGAGCCTTCCTTATGCAAAGGATCTCATCGCAATTAAGGATTAACTTAGATAATATTTAAGGGTGAATCTGCCGATTCACCCTTTTCTTATGTTTTTTTCTGTTTGAAAAACAATAGTCTTAAAAAATCTCCGTACTTTCGGCGGAAAAGGCGATATATTTCAGATTTGAGACAGCTTCAAGGCAGCGGTTTTTGGTTCCGTACCCTTCGCCCTCGGCAATAATGCTTCCGTTTTTCGCTTTCACATAAAAATTATATGCTCCGCCGCTTGCTATAATTTCGATTTTCGGGCAGCGGATCTTTTCTTCGGGGATGTCTGAAAACGCCTCGGTTTTGTCTTCGATCGGGGCATCGGAATTTATCCTCAGGCTTGCGATCCCCTTTTTGCAGACCACAAGCGATTTATATTTTCCGCTTCTGGCGATCACCTTGCCTCCGAGCGTTACAAGTGAAAAGGAAAATTCTCCCTCTCCGCTTTTCGTTATTTCATAGCGTCCGCTTGCCATCCTTTTTTACTCCTTTTTATTGCCTGTCAACTGTCAGAACGGCAAAATAATTGCCCTCCATGGCTCTGACCTTTTCATTTATCCTTGAAATTATCTCCTCGTTGCTTTCCTCAATTTCAAACGGAACAACAACATCAAAGATAAGGTTAATATGCGTTGTGCCCGGAACCATTCTGAAATCATGAATAGTCATTCTCTCGTCAACGGAGGTCACAATGGAGCTTGCCTTTTCCTTCAGCTCATCAGTGAGGGGGTCTCCGACCGCCACGGGATCAAGATGAATACTGCAATGTATTCCGAGCTTTTCATATATCTCACGCTCAATATTGTCAATGGCATCATGTGAAGTATAGATATCGGCACTTCCGTCAACCTCAACATGGCTTGTCATAAAAAATCTGTCGGGGCCGTAGTTGTGCATCACGAGATCGTGGATACCTACGCTTTCGGGATGAGAAAAAATGATCTCCTTCACCTTTTCAATGATTTCAGCATCGGGATTTGTTCCGAGTATCGAATCCATCGCCTCTCTGAAAACTCCGATGCCCGCCTTTATAATGATGACCGCAACTATAACTCCCATATAAGCATCAAGCTCGAAATCGGTAAAGCGATAAATGAGAGTTGCCGCAAGAACCGCTCCCGTTGCAATGGAGTCCGAGAGCGAATCCGCCGCTGTTGCACGCATAACAGAGGAATTTATCTTCTTCCCGAGGGCTCGGTTGAAAAGGAACAGCCAAAGCTTTCCGAGGATCGAGACGGAAAGAACGATGATCGCAGCCATGCTTGGGTCTGTTTTGTCGCCGCCAAAGAAAATCTTCATGGCAGAATCCTTCATGAGCGTTATTCCGATAAAGAGGATGATGAATGAAACTATCATCGAGGCAATATATTCGATTCTCGCATGACCGAAAGGATGCTCTCTATCGGCAGGCTTTGAGGATATTTTGAAGCTGATGATCGAGATGACCGATGAAAGTGCATCCGAGAGATTATTGACCGCATCTGCCGTTATTGCAATGGAAGCTGTGAGAAGTCCGATAGTAATTTTGCAGGCAAAGAGCAGAAAATTGACAATTATTCCAACTATTCCCGAGAGCGTTCCGTATGCGGTGCGAACTCTTATATCTGCCGTGTTTTCACGGTCTTTAATAAACAATCTGCAAAGAAGTGCTGTCATAAATCTTCCTTTTTTGCAAGTGCATCCTTGATCTTTTCATTGAGAGATGCACGAAGCAAGATATAATATTCGTTATCAAAGGGGTAGTTATTAAAGCCAATGCTTCCGTTTTTATCAATGAGTGCGAGAACTGCCTCTCTTCCGCAAAGCTCCTCGCATTTTTTCATAGCTCTGATATCATAGAACACCTCGGAGAATACCGCAAGACGCAATGATTCAATAGGCTTTCCGTTGCATCCGGGATAAACCACAAAGGTGTCACCCGAATTTACCCAACCGCCGCCGCTCATGTCGGTAAAGGGATTTATGAGATTCTTTGAGCCTTGATCATAATAAAAATTGAATGCCCACTGCAAAAAGCCCTTGACATTATATTTATACATAAGAGCACCCAAGGCTCTGTTTCTCGACGAAGGATAGCAGATCATTCGGTTCGGGGCAAGATCCTCCCATGAGCAGCAATAATAAGTCCAGCGCTCGGGAATATTGAGAGGAAGAAAATCATCCATATTTGCGCCCTTTGGAACGGGAGTTTCCATGAGTCCAAGCTCGAAAAATTCCTTATGGGAGCAGGCATCGACGGTTTTAAGTCCTTCCATAAGTCCCTTAACAACATTTTTTGCCGCCTTATAGCCCTCAAGAGTTTCAAGAGTCGGCTCATCCGAGACATGGAAGATACAATTCTCTGTAATTCCAAGCTCGTCAAGGTGCGCTCGGAGTGCCGGGATGAAATATCCGAGGAATCGGGGATATTCGCCCTCTGTACCCGGTGTGTCCCAACCGAAGATGCGCTTTTTCTCATTTTTTCCGTTTTCGATAACGGTCGCCTCAACCTTCGGAGCATATTTTGCGCCCCACTGGGAGAAGATATGTGATATTTCAAAATATTTAACTCCCTTTTCACGGCAGAGAGAAATATATTTATCAAGAAGCTCAAAGCCAAAGGAATATTCGCCATTCTCAAGAGTTATGTCCACAAGCTGAACCGTCTTTCTGTATGTTCCGATCTCGGTATCGAGAGGCGGTGTGAGAACAGGCGTGAGGATCGTATTTATGCCGTTTTTCACAGCGCATTCGATATAATTTCCAATGATCTCAAAATGACGCTCGGAATAGATGGGAACATTATAATAATCCGCAAGACAGTCAACATGGAACCAGTTTGTGCAGATATGTTCCGCCTCGGGAAGATCAGCACCGATAAATTCAACCTCAATGCTATCGCTTGCGATGACCTCATCCTTATAAACAACATCGAAGGAAATATTATGCTTCTCATTTCCGCAGCCCCTTGGGATCTCAACATCACACCAGATGGAGATAAGATCCTCCCCTGCGCGCAAAATATTGCCTTCGGGCATTTTTTCAAGGATATCGGGATAGATTTTGTCGGGATGTCCGAGAAAAGCCGCTGTGCCTCTTGAAGGGTCATTTGAATATGTATCGAAGGAAGTATATACATATTTCACCTGACGCATTCCGAATCCCTTAAGATCGGTTCTTTCTCTTAAGCTGAAGCCGCCGTTGAAAGCGGTCACATCTTCAAAGCCGAGGATAAGCTGAAAATTTATTCTCTCGCCCCCAAGACCCGAGATCGAGGCAAGACGGGGATAATCGCAGGGCATCTTTTCATGCCTGCATTTTTCGAGAGATGATACGATATTTGTAAAGATTTTCATAAAAACCTCCGTTGTTTTTTCTCATTTTAACATTTATACCCTCAAAAGTCAATACAAAAGGAAAAAAACGAGAAAATTACGCAAACTTTGCAGACAAAAATCAAATACCGTTTTCCATGAAAAAATATTTGAAAAAATTTTCCGAAAAAGCGAGAGATTTGGGTATTTTTTTCGTCTTAATGGGTGAAGGGACAAACAGTTCCGAGAAAGGGGCATTTGATGGAAGGCGCAAAGGGTAGCTACCTGCAATTTCTCAAAGGCGATGACGACGCAATTACAGAGGTCATAAAAGAATACCGAGACGGTCTTATCCTTTATCTTCGCAGCTATACCCACAGTGAATGGGAAAGCGAGGAGATATGCGAGGAGGTTTTTTTGAAGCTCATACTGAAAAAGCCTCACTTCAAGGGGGAATCCTCGTTTAAAACATGGCTTTGGCGAATTGCGGGGAATCTGGCACTTGACAGAAAAAGAAAAAGCCGCAGAGATGAATTTTTTTCAATTGAAGAGGCGGAAAACACACCAAGTGAAGAGGATATTTTTCTGGAATATCTCAAAACCGAGCAGAAAAAAGCACTGCATTCTGCCATGAAGAAGCTTTCCGAGGATCATTATCGGGTTCTCTTGCTGGTCTATTTTGAGAATTTTACAAATTCAGAAACTGCCGCTATTATGAAAAAATCAAAGCGGCAGGTGGAAAATCTGCTTTACAGAGCAAAATGCTCCCTAAAAAAACAACTGGAAAAGGAGGGCTTTATTTATGAAGAGCTATGAAGAAACTGCAAAAAAGGTGCTTTATATGAGAGATAATATTTTGAGAAAAAGGGCAGAGAGAAGAAAAAGGGTGATGACCTTCTGCACTCCCGCAGCCGCACTCTGTCTTGCGCTCATAATAGGAATCGGAATGAGCGGAGCAAATGAGCAGGTGCTGCCGCCAACGATCGACGGTACTGCGCCAAGCGGATGTCAAGATCAGATACCCGAAATTGCCGTTGAGGGCGGTGAGGGCGATAAACGCACGCCCGATGTTTATTGGCAGGATACGGAAAAAAACGAGCCGAATGAAAGCGACCGTCCGATTTCCACCTGCGAGGTGACACAGGGGGTCACTTCCTCAAAGCTTGGAATTGAGACATCTCCTGTCGAGGATGATGTTAAGACTATGGATATCTGCCGTGGTCTTGTATATTTCAACCGGATCGTAGGGGAGGCAACGGCAGCAAGACGAGCTTATGACAAGCTGAATTGTTTCAGCGAGGTCATATCGGCAAAGGATGCTGAAGAATACTATGAAATTAATATTGAAAAAATTCTCTCGTCTCTTCCCGAATATATGGAATATATTCCCTCAGAGCATACTTTTATTAAAAAAACAGATGGGCAGATCGCCCTTGATTCGGCACATTTTTATTTTGACGGTGCGGAAAACGGCAATATAACCGTTTCATGCGGCAAGGTGCTTCCTCCTTATGATTGCATTTATATGTTGAGCCATGAAAATACAAGCGAGATCACCACAGAGGATGGGGAAACGGTAACGCTCCTCATGGGATATAAAAACCATGATGAGGAAAGCGGGGTCTGCGAGCTTCTTTTTGCGGATTTCAAGCTCGGAGGAGTATATTATAGGATCGAATGCAGAAATTTCAAAGCATTTGATAATATCCTGCTTCTTTTGAATGCTGTCATTTCATAAAACTATTCTCTTGTTTCAAACAGTAATTTAGCAAACTGTTGAAAGAGTGAATAAACGGAGATGAGGATGTTCGCTTGCCTCCACTGATTTTGCAAAGCAAAATTAGGGGAGGTGGATTTTGCCGTAAGGCAAAAGACGGAAGGGTCTTATGTGGTGAAAAGTAACTTTCTTGTT
>JAFXAN010000098.1 GCA_017517035.1 Clostridia bacterium | reverse complement strand
CGGTGCGATGAAAAACGCAGATCTGTAGGGGCGATCATTGATCGCCCGAAAAAACAAACGGCGTAAAATAACGATATTTTGAGCTGTTTATGAGACGGGCGATCAATGATCGCCCCTACGGATTACGGCTTCGACTGTTCGCTAAATTCCTGTTTATCTGACAAAAAATCCTATTCCTCTGCCAACCTTCTTGCCCTCGCAAAGACGGGAAGCATAAGCACGGCGCAGAGAATTATTGCGTGGCAAAAGCTCATAAGGAAGAACATAAGCATCGGCAAAAATTCTCCAGAGATCATTTGATTTTTCAGACTCCATAACCTCAAAGACCTTGAAATCATGCATAAAGTCAACAATATTCGAGCCGGGAATCATTTCCTCGTGGTCGGGATAGAGAAGCCATGATGAACACATAAATAAAGCCTTCTGATCACCAAAATATGTAGCGAAAAATTCCTTTGCCATTCTGTATGACTCCTCACGAAGCTCCTTTGTAAGCGGACCTGACGATGGAATATGTATCGAAAGAGCCTTCATATCAGGTGTGAGGTGAATATTTTCATCCTTATATTCCTTGCCGAAGGGCTTCATTTCATATTGAAGTCTTCCAACACCGAAGATGTTCATTGTGAAAAACTGACTCCACCAATGCCCGACAAAGCTGCCCCAGATGTGGTAAACACTGTAGCATTCAAAGAGCTTGCATTTGAAGTCGCCCACAATATCGACCCATCTCTGCTCATCAATGCCCTTTGCGGCATATTTTTCCTTTAAAATCTTTGAAAGAAGGATTCCCATAACGAGATGTGCCGTCTGCCAAGGCTTACCAATGCGCAGAGCCTCAGCTGTTGTGTCCGCAAGCATTTCATAATGCTTGTAATCTCCGCCTGCGGCGTAAATATCAAGGTACTTATTCATAACCGCTGCAGCGCATTCATTCGATGCCATCGCATCATAGCAACTTACAAGTGCTTCCTTTGCCTCTTCCGGGTAATCAAATCTATCAAGAAAATCAACTAAAAATTTACGCATAAAAACCTCCTAATGATATCACTATGCGTATTCTATCATAGAGAACTGAGCTATGTCAACTCTTTTTTTAAAAAAAGTATTTTTCTTACACAAAAGAGTGCCTTTTTGAAATACAAAGAAAAAGAACGGCTATTGCCGTTCTTCTTCATCAAATCAAAATTAAAGGATCTGTTCCTTAACCTTGGATGCCTTACCAACCTTCTTACGGATGTAGTAAAGCTTAGCACGTCTAACCTTACCGCTGCGGATGATGTCAACCTTAACTACATTGGGAGAATGTACGGGGAAGGTCTTTTCAACGCCTACGCCATAGGAAATGCGTCTTACTGTGAAGGTCTCGGAGATTCCGCCGCCGTGCTTTGCGATGATTGTTCCCTCGAACATCTGGATTCTCTCTCTTGTACCCTCGACGATTTTGTTGTGAATTCTGACAGTGTCACCGATGTTGAGAACAGGTGCTGTCTCCTTCAGCTGCTCGTTTGTAAAAGCCTTAATAAGATCCATTTTTGGCTCCTCCTTATAATCCGGATGTTCGTGCCGAGCATTAGGCAGAGGACCACCCTTAATTCTTATGCAAAATGTGCATAACACGGGTATTATACCATATTATTTTCCATTTTGCAATAGTTTTTCAGAAAAAATTCAAAATTATTTTTTGAATCGCCCAAAAACGCTATGAAGCACCGTTTTAAGCGATGAAAAAAGCGCTCCGAAATTTATTATCGCAATGGCTATAACAGAGCAAGTGCCCCAAAGCCACCAGAGCTTCACTTCACAAAGCATTGTCACACACTGAAATGCAACGATCAAGGTATTAAGCAAAACAATAAAGGGCTTTGTGCTGAATTTTTCATATCTTTGCGTGTCTATCGAACGAATTATATAGACGATGATATAGCAAGCAAGAGTGGCAACCGCCGCTCCCTGTGCGCTGAATTTCGGGATAAGAAGTAAATTCAGAACAATATTGGAAGCTGCACCGATAAACGCCGTCACAAAGGAATTTACCGACCTCTTATGCTTGACATAAACACTTGACATAAAAGTCACAAGGCTTGAAAAGACCGTTGCAAAAATAAGCACGGGCATATACTGCCAAGCCTCATAATAGCTATGGGCAAGAAGTATTTTCGAGAAAAATTTCGCCATAAGCACAAGGCAGGATGCTCCGAGAAAGACGATAGATTGGAAAGAATCAAAAACGCTCGAAAAGAATCTGCTTCTGTCGCCGTCATTTCCGTCGGTAACTGCCGAATATTGCCAAGCCTCGCTGAAAATCCCCGAAACGAGGATGAGAAGAGTCGGCACCTTGAATGCCACCGCATAAAGACCGTTTATGGCATCCCCATCAAAATATGCAATCATGTAGCGATCCGCAACATTTGTTATCCACCAAAAAACCGTGGTCGGTATCATCGGAACGCTGTATCTTACCATTTTGCCAAGTATCGCCCTGTCAAAATTCGACGGTACAAGATAACGCCAAAGCCCTTCTTTTATATAGAGAAAAACGGTCATTATTGCGTCTGAAAGAACAACCGAGAGAACATATCCGAGAACGCCCATGTCGAATGCCAAAAGGAATAAAAGGTTGAGAGCAATGGTAAGTGCAGTACAGATTATTCCCTGTATCGAAAAGAGCTTGGTTTTGCCCTGCCCTCTTATGAAATGTGCTGCCGAAAGGTGAAAATTTGAAGCTATCACATAAAGCGGAATAAGCCATGAATAGCCCGCAAAGAATCCTGTCATCTCAAAAATCGGTATCAGTGCAAGGGCAATGACCGAACCTATCGCCACCATCAGAGTGCTGACGCAAAAGACCTTTTCCGTCTCCCCTTTTTCCGCATCTATTGCAAAGCGGAATATGGCATCCACCATTCCAAGGGCAAGCAGCGGAAGAAGCAGATTTGCCGTTTGCGAGATCAGATCTGCCGTACTGTACTCGGCAGGCGAAAGGCAGCCCGTATAGAGAGGCAAAAGCAGATAGACAAGCACCTTTGAGGCAAGCGTGCCTATACTGAGTATTGCCGTATTTGAAACTAATTTTTTGTATTTATCCATTTCAGTTCGGATTGATTATTGTGCTGACATCGTCTGAACCTACATATGTTCCAGGAAGAACACCGTTCCACTGATTGATATAATAATAATCATTCAGTTCATCAGTAAGAGAAGCATTGATCTTGGCGTTTGCCTCTGCCTCCGCTTCCGCCTTTATCTTTATCTGATATGCCTCGGCCTCAGCCTTTATCTTTTCGGCATCCGCTTCCGCTTGTGCTTCAACAGTCTTTACCTTTGCCGCAGCCTCAGCCTCAACGATCTTCTGCTGTGCCTCGGTTTCAGCCTTCAGCTTATTCTGCTGCGCAACCTGCTTTGCCTCAACCGCGCTGGTAAAGGCATCAGTAAAGTCCATATCCTCAATTGATGTATCAACGATGTTGATGTTATAAGCAACAAGTCTTTCGGTGAGCACCTTTTCAATCTCGTTTGAAAGCTCCTCACGGCTGTTTACAAGTGCCTCTGCGGTATAGCGGGCTGTGACCTCTTTTACCGCTTCTGTGATGCTGGGCTGGATCACAGTTTCAAAATATCCCGTTCCGATGCTCTTATAGATATTCATTGCATTTGATTTATCTATCTGATAGTTGACGGTATATGCAACGCTGACCTCTTGAATATCCGAGGAGAAGCAGGAGAGAGAAACACTCTTCTTCTGGATTCTGTTATCCATTTTTATCACGGTCTGCCAGGGTGCTTTCATTGAAAGTCCCGCATCGAGAACATAATTTTCAACCTTACCGAAGGTCGTGACGATTCCCGTCATTCCCGTGGGAACAGAAGCTATGCAGGAAATGATTATACTTCCGATACCGACGATCACGCCGAGAGTGATAACGATAGCTGAAAGTGCCTTCGCTTTTTTTGATACCAAAATACCAAAACCAACAGCCACCAAAAGAATAATAATGCCTAAAAAAAGTCCGAACATTTTTCAAATCTCCTTTATTGATTTATAAAGATATATTACCACATTTTTTCATTTTTTTCAATAGATTTTCAAAAACACTTGAAAAAAAAGGGAAAATGTGGTAACATAACATATATCAAATCAGTGAGGTGATAAAATATGCGTTTTGAACATATTGATCTTTTTCCCGATGCGGAAAAAACATATCTGAAGGCATATCTCTGCGATGATATGCCGAATTTCAATAATCGCAGAAAAGCGATACTTATCCTCCCGGGCGGAGGATATTCAGGCGTTTGCGATGACAGAGAGGGCGATGCCGTTGCAAGAGGCTTTCTTGCGGCAGGCATAAACACATTTGTTCTGAAATACAGCGTAAAGCCCTATGCAAACGATTTCCGTCCGCAGATCCAGGCTCTGGCATCTATAAAGTACATAAGAGAAAATGCGGAGCATTTCAGCATTGATCCCGATTATGTTTTCACCGTCGGTTTCTCCGCAGGAGGACATCTTGCAGGTTCAACGGGTGTTTTCTGGAAGCATCCGAAGATTGCCGAGGCACTTGGCGATATATCAAACGAAATCTGCCGTCCAACAGGCATGATCCTTTCTTATCCCGTTATAACCTCGGGTGAATTTGCACACAGAGGCTCCTTCCTCAACCTTTGCGGAAAGGATGATGCCACAGATGAGGAAATGGCGGCATATTCTCTTGAAAATTTCGTTGACAGTGAAACACCTCCCGCATTCCTCTGGCATACCTTTGCGGACACCTGTGTTCCGGTTGAAAATTCACTTCTTATGGCAAGCGCACTCAGAGAAAACGGTGTTCCCTTTGAGCTTCATATCTACCCCGAAGGACGGCACGGAATGTCACTTGCAACTCCCGAGGTTTCGGGAGGTGACGATACAAAAACACACGAGCACAACAGAACATGGTTCCCTCTCGTGCTCCAGTGGATTGAAACAGTAAAGCCAACAAAGCACTACGATTAAAGCAAAATTTACATTGACTTGATTTTTTCGTTATAAAATGGTTAAGCATTATTATAACGAAAGAATGGAGGCTATGCTTTGATGCTTTATCGAGATCTCAAATTCGGAATCATTTTCACTTTGACAGCGGGCATTATTGCCCATATTTTCGGGCTTGTTTTCCCCAAAAAGCTGCTGAAATACAATGCTTTCCCCTTCAGAGAATACAGCTATGAGGCAGGAGGCTCTTTCTATAACAAATTTCATATATCAAAATGGATAGCAAAAGCTCCGGATATGAGCAAAGTTGTTCCCTATATGTTCAAGAAAAAACTGAACAAAGAAATGTCATCGGAACATATATTCAAATATATAAAAGAAACCTGTCTATCCGAGCTTGTTCATTATCTCCTTATCCTTTCAAGTCCAGTGCTGCTCTTTACTGTACGCGGAAAAAGAGGCTTAATATTCATGCTGATATATATTTTTTGCAATATTCCTTTTATTATGATACAGCGGTATAACAGACCTAAGCTTGTGCGTCTCTACCGCCGTCAGATAAAAAGGGAAAACAGCAAAAGAGAGAAGGAGGCTTTAAAATGAGAAGAAAAGTACTTATTCTTTCATGTAATACCGGCGGAGGACATAATTCCGCCGCAAAAGCTATTAAAGAGTGCTTTGAAGAGCACGGAGCGGAATGCGAAATATTCGATACCCTTGCTCTTTTTTCAAAAGGAGTTTCGGATGCTGTCAGCAAAGGACATATTTTTGTTTACAGACATTTGCCAAGGCTTTTCGGTGCCACATACCGCTTCGAGGAAAATCACAATAATAAAGTTCTTTATTATGCCAATGCAAGCAACGCAGATGAGCTTTATGAATATATAATCGATAACGATTTTGAAATAGTTATTGCTGTTCATGTCTTTGCGGAGCTTACCCTCACCGAGATAAGAAAAAAATTTTCACCGAGCTTCAGGGCATATTTTGTTGCCACGGATTATACCTGCAGCCCCGGTGTCAATATGGGAAACATGGATGCTTTTTTCATCCCGATAGGATTAAAAGCGGATTTTGCCGAGAGGGGCGTGCCATGTGACAAAATAGTTGAGAGCGGCATTCCGGTGAGAAAAATATTTTATGAAAAAGGCGAAAAAGAAGCAGCAAAAAAATCAGAAGGACTGGATATCAAAGGAAAACATATTCTAATGATGTGCGGAAGCATGGGAGCAGGTCCCATGGAAGAGCTGACCGAGGCACTTTCGTCCCGTCTCACGGACGATGTCAGCCTGACCGTTGTTTGCGGAAATAACAGAAAACTGTTTGATGCGCTTCAGATATATTCCGGTGAAAAAATAAGAATATTAGGCTATAGCGACAGAATAAGCTCGCTTATGGATGCTTCCGAGCTTCTTATAGGCAAGCCGGGAGGTCTCAGCACAAGCGAAGCACTTGCAAAAAGATTGCCTATGGTGTGCATCAATGCTGTTCCCGGCTGTGAAACAAGAAATATTGAATTTTTGACACGAAAGGGATATATTCTCTCTGCCTCCGAGCCCGAGGAGCTTGCGAAAATGGCTATGGAGCTGGTCTGCGACGATATCAGGCTAGATCATATGAAAAAGCTGATGGAGCGTGACCTCTCAAAAAATGCCGCAGAAGAGATATATTCACATATAAACGAGGTATTTGAAAGAGCATGATAAGTCCGCAAGTCGATTACAGGAAATTTCGGTTTTCAAAGCTGACATCGCCTGAGTTTTCCCATCTTTTACTCCTGCTTTTTTGGCCTATATACGGTTTTATGTTTCTGGCAGTTGAAAGACTTATCCCAAGAGCATATTATACACCGATTTGGTGTGCTTTTGACGATATGATCCCTTTCTGCGAGCTTTTCATCATTCCGTATTGGGCTTGGTTTGTCTTTCTTGTGGGAATGACAGTTTATCTCGGCATATACGATATCGAAAATTTTAAGAGCTATATGTACTTTATAATCATCTCCTATTCGGTGACGATTCTTATTTATCTTGTGTTTCCGAATTGCCAGCTTCTCCGTCCCGAAATCACAAGAGATAATATTTTTGCGCAAGCGGTGAGAGGGCTTTATTCCTTTGATACGAACACAAATGTATGTCCGTCTATCCATGTTCTCGGTATGGCGGCGGCTTTTTTCGGCGGAATATTTGCAAGAGGAATGCAAAGCTTGCCTTGGCGTATCTTTTGGGCTGTGTCCCTTGTGCTTGTTAGTTTTTCAACTGTTTTTCTCAAACAGCATTCAATAATTGATGTGCTTTGTGCTGCGCTTCTTTGCGCAGTTACATACATTATTGTTTATAAAATCATACCAAATATCAAAAAGGAAGGTAAGGACAAAACAAATGAGTGATTTTAAAAAGGTAGTTGATTATATCGACTCAATGCAGGAGGTTGATATAAATCTCTGCGGAATAGAGATAAGACAGGGACATGACATCGTCCTTCGTCATTTTATGGGCTATGCGGATGCGGAAAAAACGGTTAAGCTTTGCGATGACCATCTTTATTGGCTCTTTTCCTGTACCAAGGTCATAACCTGCCTTGCGGCAAACAGACTTATTGAGGAGGGCAGACTCGCTCTTGAAAATACTCTTGACAAGTACCTTCCCGAATTTGCCAATATGCTTGTAAAAACCCCCGAAGGTCCTGTTCCCGCAAAAAACAAGATAACCATTCTTGATCTGATAACCATGAGTGCGGGCTTTACATATGATTTTAACACCCCGGATTTTGCCGAAGCCAAGGCAAACGGCATGAAGAGCACAAGAGAGCTTGTTTCGGTGCTTGCTCACCGTCCACTTGAATTTGAGCCGGGCACAAATTACAGATACAGCCTTTGCCATGATGTTCTTGCGGCAGTTATTGAGGTGGTTACCGGCATGAAATTCGGTGAATATCTGGACGAGATAATGTTCACACCTCTTGGAATCAAAAATATGGGCTTCCATATGACACCAGAGCAGGAAAAGAGACTTACAACTCAGTATAACCATGATGCGATTTTCTGCAAAGCAACTCCAAGAGTGCCTGATAACAACTATTGTCTCAGCGAAGAATATGAAAGCGGCGGAGCCGGACTTTTCTCGAACCTTAGCGACTATTCAAAGATCATCGACGCTGTTGCAAACGGTGGCATTGCAGAAAACGGCTATAGACTTTTGAAGGAAGAAACAGTAGCTTCGCTTACGGTCAACCGTCTTAAAACCGAGGCACAGTTCAAAAGCTATACCCAATCTCCAAGATGGTGGGGCTATGGCTATGGTCTTTGCGGCAGAGTTATGATGAATCCTCTCGCATCTCTTTCAAAGAGCAATGTGGGTGAATTTGGCTGGGACGGAGCAGCTTGCTCCTATGCCATCATCGATCCCTCCGAGAAGCTTTCCGTTTTCCTTACAACCCATGTAAGAGGCAGCAGCTATCTCTATGAAAGGGCGCATCCTTATATCAGAAATCTCATTTATGAGGCAATCAAGGGATAATTATAAAGCAAGGGGCTGCCCATTAAAACAGCCCCTTTTTGTAAACAGTAATTTATCGAACAGGCGAAGCCGTAATCCGTAGGGGCGATCATTGATCGCCCGTCTCATAAACAGCTCAAAATATCGTTATTTTACGCCGTTTGTTTTTTCGGGCGATCAATGATCGCCCCTACAGATCTGCGTTTTTTCATCGCACCGACAAATTACTGTTTAAAAAATCAGTTATAACCGAAAGAGGCCATCTCTTAATGAGACGGCCCGTTTTTGTTTTTTGCCCTATAAGCAATATTTGTTGCAATAAGCCTTCTTGTCAAATAACAGATAACAAGCAAAGCAAAAATGGCAATGCCCCATGCGATTATGCTTACAGATACCGTTGTTTGATCAAAGAAAGAATCTCCGAGAAAATCGGTCAGAAGAAATACAAGTATAACTGCGGCAAGATAGCTTGATATCACGACAGTCTGGGCATAATAGGTAAATCTCTTTGCGATAAAATATCCGAGAACGGTAAATGTTGCAACAGAAAAATACATCAGAAGCTGTCCTGCTGGAGCTGTCAGAACAAGTCCGTCAAGACTCGGTCTTGTAAAGCCGAAAATCGAATAAAGAATGTAAAGAAGCGGAATAATAATACCATCAAAATAGATTATCCAGCGAAGAACATCGAAGAATCGCTCTGCAAAGGTCTGCTTTTTTGCATTTTCCGCAAGAGAACGGCAAAATGTTTTATAGTCCATACCGATGGAATCCTCGAATTTTTCGCCACGCTCCTCACATTCAAGCGCCATTCCCGAAAGATCGCACATCATATCCTCAAAAACTACCTCGTTTATATAGCAGGTCTCAAGATAATGACGCATTTTTTCAATTGTTCTTCTGTTGTCTCTTGACAGCTTTTTCAAAAGGGATCTATATTCCTTATTCATCCTTTTCACCTCCGTCGATAATTTTTCCGACATTTTTTGAAAGTGCGTTCCAGCAAAGCTCAAATTCAAGGAGATATTCCATGCCCTTTTCGGTTATGCTGTAATATTTTCTGCGTGGTCCAAGGGGAGAAGGCAAAAGTGAGCTTTCAATATTCCCCTGCTTTTCAAGACGCAGAAGAAGCGGATAGAGAGTTCCCTCGGAAATATCCGAAAATCCATGCTTTTTCAGATATTCAAGGATCTCATATCCGTATGTTGTCTTTCTTGATATGACCTTGAGGATACATCCCTCAAGAGTGCCACGCATAAGCTGTGATTTATCAAATTCCATTATTCTCTCCGATTTTTTATTGCTTATATTGTATCACAAAGCATGGACAATGTCAAGGAATGACAGGTATGTACAAATTGTAAAAAAACATTTACACTATTGACATTGATTTTTTTATGAGTATAATAGTAAATGTGAAAATTTGTTTTTTACACCGGAGGTCAAAATCACATGAGAAAAACCAAGATCGTATGCACCATCGGACCCGCATGCGAAAATGAAAAAACCATTGAAGAGATGTGCCTTGCGGGCATGAATGTTGCCCGTCTCAATTTTTCCCACGGAGAGCACAAGGATCATCAGAAGAAGATAGATATAATCAAAAAAGTCAGAGAAAAGCTTAACATGCCGATCGCTATTCTTCTTGACACCAAAGGTCCGGAATACCGAATCGGAACCTTTGACAACGGCAAGATCATGCTGCATGACGGCGACAAATTCACCTTCACCACCGAAAATATCATCGGAAACAGCGAAAGGGTTTCCGTCAGCTATAAGGGGATGATAGACGACCTTGAGGCGGGCGACAAGATACTTCTCAACAACGGTCTTGTTCATTTTGAGGTTGAGGAGCTTTCGGGAAACGAAGCAAAATGCCGTGTTCTCATCGGCGGTGAGCTTTCAAACAGAAAGAGCATGAGCTTCCCAAATAAGGTTTTAAGGCAAATTTATCTCAGCGAGCAGGATAAGGCGGATATTGCTTTCGGTATTGAAAACGGCGTTGATTTCATCGCTTGCTCATTTGTTTCCTGCGCACAGGATCTGATAGATGTTAAAAACTATATAAAGGAGATCGGCGGATCTCAGGCGGATATCATTGCAAAGATCGAAAATCAGGCAGGCATTGATAATATTGAAGAGATATGCCGTGAATGCGATGGCATCATGATAGGCAGGGGTGATATGGGAGTTGAGATTCCCTTTGAGGAGCTGCCTGCCATTCAAAAGCACCTGATAACAACCTGCCGAATGCTCGGCAAGAGAGTTATAACCGCAACCGAGATGCTTGAAAGCATGATCAACAATCCCCGTCCGACGAGAGCTGAAATAAGCGATGTTGCAAATGCTGTTTATGACGGAACAAGTGCCATTATGCTTTCTGGCGAGACAGCTGCAGGAAAATATCCGGTTTTGACAGTTGAAACAATGTCAAAAATCGCCGAAAGAACAGAAAAGTCGATTCACTATGAAAAGCGATTCACGACCAATGAGTTCAAGATCAAAAACACGGTTGATGCACTTTCCCATGCCGCTTGCGGAATGTCAATCGACCTTGGAGCAAAGGCGATAGTTGTCTGCTCCATCACGGGAATCACCGCAAGAATGGTTTCAAGATTCCGTTCGCCCGTTGACATCATCGGTCTTACTACAAATGAGATAACATGGCGCAAGCTCGCTCTTTCATGGGGTGTCATTCCTATGATGGCGGAGGAATTTAACTCAACCGATGTACTTTTCTATACCGCAAAGAAGATTGCAAAAAGTACTTTGTCGCTAAATAAGGGTGATAATATTCTCATCACCGGCGGCATTACCAACGGTGCAACCGGAAACACAAGTCTTATCAAGGTTGAGACGATATAACAGAACCCCGATGCTTCCTACCGAAAGCATCGGGGGTTTGTGATTTCAATTAAACTTCAAACAGTAATTTGTCGGTGAGTTATAAATGGCAGTTGTGGGTTCATCCTCCGTTAATGCTAATAGATTCTTCGCTACGCTCAGAATGACGAGTTAGGGTGAAGGCGCTTCCCTCTTCCACTTGTCATCCTGAACGAAGTGAAGGATCTGGAAACGCTAAAGGATGATTTCATCACTATCAGACTGTTCGCTAAATTACTGTTTAAATTGAGATTCCGAATGAATAATATGAAAATCAAAAAAGTCGGAGCTGAGTCAAAGTTTGCGACTCAGCCCCGTTATATATTTTACATTCCTTCATTCGGATCAAGCCCCATCTGGCTCATAAGATGCTTGTTGAATTCAAGTGCAGTATTATACCCCATTCTCTTCTGACGGTTATTCATCGCCGCAATTTCAAGAATGATGGCAAGATTTCGACCGGGACGCACGGGAATCGTGATCGAAGGCACATTGATCCCCAGAATATCCATCGTCTCATTGTCGATTCCAAGTCTGTCATACATCTTGCCCTGAATCCAAGGCTCAAGATTTATAACAAGGTCGATTTTTTCGGTATCCTTGACCGCACCGACACCGAAAAGACGCTTGATATCGACGATTCCGATGCCTCGAAGCTCAACATAATGGCGAATTATTTCCGGTGCGCTTCCGACAAGCGTTGTCTCGGAAACCTTTTTGACCTCAACCGCATCGTCTGCTATAAGTCTGTGACCTCTTTTTACAAGCTCGATGGCTGTTTCACTTTTTCCGACACCGCTGTCACCCAGAAGCAAAAGACCTTCACCGTAAACCTCAACGAGAACCCCGTGTCTTGTGATCCTCGGTGCAAGCTCAACATGAAGATATGAAATTATTCTTGCCATAAGCGCACTTGTTCTTCTCTTGCTTGAAAGGATCGGTGTGCCGTATGTCTTTGCATATTTCAGGATCTCATCAAAAACAGGAAGCTCTGATGAGAAAATGACCGCAACAGGCTCAAGCTTCATAAAATTCGCAATGTGGCTTTCTCTTTCGGCATCGCTTAACCCTTCAAGATATGATACCTCGGCACGGCCGAAGATCTGGATTCTTGAACGCTCGTATTTTTCAAAAAATCCCGTGAGTGCAAGTCCCGGACGCTCAACATCGGGGCTTGTCAGTTCTATGCCCTCTGCATTTTCGGGAAGATAAATTTCCGTAAGTCCTATGTCTTTTATCAGCTTACTGAGCTTGATAGAATAAGTCTGTTCCATAAAAGAATACCGCCTTTCCACATCTATTATACATGATTTTTTGTTAATTTCAAGGCATTTTTCTTTATTTTTTTCAAAAAAGGGCGAAAATTCATAATGAATTAACAATATTATTATATACTATCAAGCGAAAGTTCATTTTGGAGGACCGTTATGAAAAAATTTTTGGTTTTATTTTTGCTTGCGGCAATGCTGATCCTTTCCTCTTGCTCGGGGGGAATGGCTCCTATAAAGGGCGATGCAAGCGATCTCAATATAGTTGCCAAAGCGCAGGGGATTTCCATACACCTTGAAGAGGTGAAATATTTTGCACATAATTTTAAGGCTGACATGATAAAAAAGCATGGAGAGGATATTCTTGAGAGTGAGGAATATAGCTCCGAGCTTACTGCAAAAATTGAGCAGGCTATGCTTGAAAATGCAGCTTTTCTTGCGCTTTGTGAAGAATACGGCATTGATATCGACTCAAAAGAAACCGAGGATTATGTTTCCGACTATATAAACAGCTTTGCGGAGCAGCTCGGCGGCAAGGATGAATACAAAAAACAGCTCGCAGAAAACGGAATGACAGACCATCTTCTCCGTCATCTGATCTCCATTGAAGCCAGCGGTGAAAAGCTCCGTCAGGCAATGCTTGAGTCTTCCGTTATCGACGGAAGTGATGATAACGCAAGGGAGATCATCGAGAGCGATGAGTTCATAAGAACATTGCACATCCTCATAAGAAATGATGATGGTGACAGCATAGAAGAAAACAGAAAAAAGGCTGAGGAGGTGCTTCATCAGCTTGACGCGGGAGAGTCCTTCAACCGAATGATCGGCAGACACAGCGAGGATATCTATATGACCACCACCGACGGATATTATTTTATGCGCGGTGAATATGAAAAGGCATATGAGGATGCAGCCTTTGCCCTCCTTGAGAACGAATACAGCAGAGTTGTTGAAAGTGAGGACGGATTTTATATCATCCTTCGTTTGCCAAAGGAAGAGGATTATATTGAAATGAATTTCGAATCCTTAAAGGACAGATATATTTATGTTATGTTTGAAAAAATCATAGATCGTAAGGCGTCCGAGATGAGCATTGAATATACCGATTACGGTAAGAGCCTCGATTTTTCGGCGCTTGACTGATCGAGTGAGGTTGAATATGAAACCAAAACACAGAAGAAACAGGCGTTACAGCGGTAAGAGAAGAACCGAAAAGAACAGAAATGTGCTTCTCACGGTGCTGATAATCGTTTTTATTGTTATTATTGTTATCGGCTCTGTTTTTCTTGGTAAATATCTGAAAATGAAGGCAGAGCTTTCCCTTGAAATGAGAGACGATATCGAAACAGATGATATTTCTCTGCCTCCTGCCGAGGAAAAAGGTCTGCTTTTTGAAATGAAGATACCTACATCCATTGATATCGGATATTTCAATGTGGCAGATTTTGCGGATTATTCAGGAGAAGCCTCTGCGCTTTCATTGCAGCTTAGAGGATATGACGGCTTGCTTAAATATTCGTCTCCCGTTGCCAAAGCACTTGGCGGACAGGCTGAGGATGTGGATTTGCCTGCTGCCGAGGAAATATTTTCCGCATTTGGAGAAAGCTATATCAGCGCACTTATCGTGATGAAGGAGCATAGCTCCGAGGATACATATACATCTGCTCTCCATGCCTTTGAACAGTCGGTGCTATATGAGCTGGCGGAGGCGGGAGCTGATGAGCTGCTTCTCTGCGGCTTTTCCCAGATCAATTCGGAAAAGGCTCAAATGCTCTGCTCGTTTTCGGAGGATTATCACAGTGGGGCAAAGATTAAAGTTCCGTTAGGGCTTGTGATACCATATTCCTTCTTCTCTCAGACCGATGCAAACGAGCTTTGCAAAAAGCTCTCCGAGCATTTTGAATTCCTTTGCGTTGATTTCAGCGACCTTGAACCGATTGAGGAGCAGACCTTTGAGGATGCAGTGAGAGAAAGAGTTGACAGTATGCAGATGTATCTTTCGAGATATTCGCTGAGGATCATTCTCGATGCGGAAAATGAGCAACTTGAAGAGATAAAAACTGCGCTCTCCGAAGCTGCGCTTTATTCTTATCAGAGCATTTCGGTCGGAGAAATTTTCAAGAAAAACCAATAAAAAGATTGAGCCAAAGGAATAAAATCCTTTGACTCGTCTTGTTTTTGTGAGGTATGGTATGTACGAAAAAAATAATGGCATAAGATATCCCTTTGTCATCACCGATGAAGCAGGGTATGTTCTTTTATCATGCCCCGAGATCATAAAAGGGGAAGAATGCTTCTTTTCCGCTGAAAACTTTTCTGCAGAGGAGCTTGATTTTCTTTTCGGAATGATAAGAGAATACCGATTCGGGGATCTTATTCTTCTGAAGGAAAGAAGAAAGGGAAGGGCGGTTTTTGTTTCGCCTTTTCTGTTTCCGTCCACAAGAACATTTGTCATGACAGTCAGCGATATTGACTATAATACGGCAGCGGCAATATGTGCTTATTCACATAAAGATATTGCCATAAGAAAAATACCGCAAATCAAGCTCGGAAAGAGGCATGAAAAGGTATATGAGGATATATGCAATATCGTTTATTCTCTCGGCAACTCGACGAAAGAGTATTCTTATGAAGAGAATTTCGGTGAGTATTTGATAAATAAGGTGAATGCTGTTTCTCATATCACCTTTTGTCAGCCTGAAATCAATTTTGAACCTGCAAGTATTGGGCATTGCCCCGAAAATCTCGATGCGGCAATTCTTGGACTTTATCTTATTGTGATGATGTCTGCGGCTTCTTTCGCTTCGGGAGAAAGACGGGTAGGGATTGTTTTTTCTGTGAAGGATCATTCTCTATGTGTTAAGGTAAGCTTTTCGGCACTTATGGATAAAGCCTTGCTGCTTGATTTTGAGAAAAGATTTTCATCTGCAGTTGCGATGATTGATAGCCTTTGCGCCGAGAATAATCTTCCCATGTATTTTTATCGGGACGGATTTTTCAGAAGCGGCATTATACCCTGTCGCATAGAAAACAGCTTTATCGGACTTAAGGCAAGAGCAGGCTTCTTAAAGGATGAGAAGAAGCAGGAGCAGAAGGAGCGTAATATCTTCATCTCCGCCTCTACCGCCAATAAGTGACAAGATAAGAGCACCGATTATTATTTCATCGCTATAGCTTTTTGATATAGCTTGAACAGGAGCTACTTTCTCCTCCATTTCAATAGGAGGAGATTTTATTTCCTCCTTTTTGACTATGATATCTGCCGCCTTGCTTTGTGGAAGTGACTCCGGGAGCGCAGAAGGGCGTCCAACAGCGTCTGTAGCCGCCTTTTCTTGGCTTCTGAAGGCGGTTCCGCTATATCTTGGGGGAATGCGCAGATTTCTTCCCGATGTTTCTCTGCTGTACATTTTGCCTCCTTCTATTTACTTGATCTCAGACAGAATGTCTCCGAGACGAGAGAGCCTGATTATCTTTTCAATGGCATCCGCTCGGCTTTGGCTGAGATATGGCTTAAGAGCATATAAAAGAGCCTCTCTGTTTGCTTCGCTTTGACTTTTTGCTTTTCCTTCTCCGCTCATAAGGGAGAGAACGGTAGGGAGAGCTTTCATTATTTCGGGCGGCAGAGGTGAGACGGAAGAAGCTTCCTGCGTTTTTGCTTCGGATGGCTCATCTCCCTCATTTTTGTTCTCTTCTCCCTTATCAATTCCCAGTGATGAGGCGATGCCTTGAAGGAGTGCAGGATTTTCCCGAAGAGCAGAGATCATGCTCGAGATAGCCTCGGGGGAGGGCATTGAAATATCGCTCATTTTCCCCTCCTTTTATATTGCTCCAGTGCTTCGTTTGCTTTTTTGATGTCTTCATCGGTTGCACCCGAAAGAGCCTTTCGCACGGAGCTTATATCGTTACTTGTTATTCCGAAGGTGCTGAGATCAAGACCCGATTCCGAGGCTGCTTTTTCTATCATGCGTGTGAGTTGAGAATCATTCATGGAAAGTAGACGGTCGAGAGCTTTTTTGTCAAGCTTCATTTGAAAAACCTCCGTTAAAGCGTTTTTTTACAGTATATGATGGCAAAAATATCTTTGACAAAGAAAGATTTTTGCTTTTTTGCGTAAAATTTCACTATCTCTATTGCAAGAACGAAAAAAATATGGTATCATATTAAGGTATGTTTCAGTATATTTTCGGAGGTTGTTTTATGGGAATTTTTGATGAGCTTAAAGCAAAATGCGAGAACTGTACAGCGTGTTCTCTTTATAAAACGAGAACAAATTGCGTTTTCGGAACGGGAAATGAAAATGCGGATGTTCTTTTTGTTGGGGAAGCCCCGGGCGAAAAGGAGGATCTGAGCGGTATTCCCTTTGTTGGAGCTGCGGGAAAGCTTCTTGATAAATTTCTTTATGCTGTTGATATAGACAGAGAAAGAGTTTACATTGCAAATATTCTGAAATGCCGCCCTCCGAAAAACCGTGATCCTTTGCCGGAAGAGGAGGAGGCTTGTCTGCCTTTTCTCCGTGAGCAGGTAAAGATAATGCAACCGAAAATAATAATTTGTCTTGGCAGAATATCAGCAATGAAGCTGATAAAGCCGGATTTCAAGATTACAAAGGAGCATGGGCAGTGGTTCAAAAAGGGTAATTATCTGATGACTGCGGTATATCATCCGGCGGCACTTCTTCGTGATCCCCGCAAAAAAGAGGATATGCTCATAGATATGCAGAATATTAAAGCAAAGCTCGATGAGCTTTCGATAAATAACTAAAGCAACTAAAGAAAGAGATTTTTTATAATGGATTCCGCTTCATTTTCTTCACTTATTCAAATAATGGTAGTTCTTTTCCTTCTTCTTGCAACAGGCTTTGCCTCAAGAAAGCTTGGAATAATCGACGAGGTCGCATCAAAAAGACTTTCAAAACTGATCGTGAATATCGGTCAGCCGATGATGATAGTCTATTCACTGATAAAGATAGAATATTCTATAGAGAATACAAAGGTGGGCTTTACCATGCTTGCTCTCGGCATCGGAGTTCATATTGTCCTTTGTGTAATGGCTTTTTTTGCCGCAAAAACGGTCAAGGATTTTAATGAGCATAAAATTGCTGAGTTTTCGCTTATCTTTGCTAATGCCGGATTTATCGGTTTCCCGATTTTCAGATCAATTTTCGGTGATATCGGTGAATTTTGGGGTTCGTTCTATGTTATCGCATTCCATATTTTCGTTTGGACATGGGGAATGATCATTCTCGCAAGAGGCAGGAAAGATATAAAGATTAATGTTAAAAAGATTCTTTTCAATTTAGGAACAGTTCCCTGCTTTATCGGCATTGCCCTTTATCTTCTCATGAAGTGGATACACATTCCCGCATTTATTGTGACATATACGGGGTATCTTAATAATCTTTGCACACCCATATCGGTCCTTATCGTCGGCGCACTTATTGCAACAAGAACCGTGAAGCAGATCTTCTGCGATTTGAAAATGTATTATATGAGCCTTATCAGACTCATTATTATGCCGCTTGTTATATGCGTTTTGGCGAAGCTTGTGGGACTGCCGGATTATATGATACTTTTTGCAACGGCGGCGGCTGCGCTTCCAAGCGCAACCAACATCACAATGTTTGCGGAGATTTATGATATTGCTCCCGGCTATGCGGCGCAAACGGTGGGCGTAACCTCGCTTTTCACAATTGTAACATTGCCCTGCGTAATGCTTGTGGCTAATTTGATAGCGTAATAAAAAAGAGGCGTTTAGCCTCTTTTTTGTTAACAACAGTAATTTTAAAATAATCAGAGGCTGGTTTCCTCTTTATCTTTTTATCTCTTCAAAAACTTGTGTACAAAGGGCCATGAATCATCGGCATAGAAGCGATGTCCGCCATTTCCCTTTACAAGCACACAGCGATCAGCCATTCCCTTCTCCTCATAAGCACGTCTGCCGTCAAGAAACACCTTTTCAGCACCGCTTATGGGGAATATCGGATCATCAATTCCCGAAACCTGAATATAGTATTTCGGAAAAGCAAGCGCTATAAGATCTCCCATATCGAAATATTCAGCTATATGCGGAACGAAATTGCAGGCGCAATGTGACATTGCACCGATAGAATCCTTATATGTACACATCGAGCAGGACGGCATCGCAAGCTTTATTCTGTCCTCAAGTGCCGCAACATAAGCAGTTGTCGTTCCTCCGCCGCTGTTTCCCATACAGCTTATGCAGCTAATATCAACCCTATCGGAAAAGCTCTCCTCTATGACATCAATAAGTCGCATAACATCCCAAATACGCTCGCCAACGGTCGTTCTGCCCATAAGCAATGCTGTAAGTGCCGAATCAAGACAGCGGGGACCTTTTTCGTCCCCTCCGCATTCACCGAAATTTCTCTGCTCAAGAGCAATGGCTGCAAAGCCTTCTTTTACCGCCCTTATGCAAAAATCACGGTCGCCGCCCTTTATACTGTTCTCGTCCCCCGGATATTTTATTCTTCCGAGAGATATGTGCATTCCTCTTGAATGCCCCTGAAGAGCTATCATAAGAGGCGGATTTTTTACGCCCTTCGGCAAGAGAAGATGGCAGGGAACTCTATATCCTTCCTCACTAAAAAAGCTGAATCTTATTTCGGTGAAATTCTCCTCTTCCTTTTCAAATTCGATCTGAAGTTCGGGAGCAACCTTCTCGAATCTGTCCATGCCGAGAAGCTCGCAAAGCTTCTTTTTTGCGTTTTTCTTCCATGCGTCGAAGCCACCGTTATATGCCATTGAAGGCTTTACGGTTTGCATAATGGCTTTATTTTTCTCATATGCAGTTACCATACATTTGTACCTCCGTCATTATTTTGTATATTCCATGAGAAGAGCTTCCATTCTCCTTTTTCGTATGACAGAACCGAAACTCCGCAATTAGCACATACAAGCTTATTGATAGGAATCCAAACTCCCATTACAGAGCTTAACATAGCCTTGGAAAAGCCTGAATGAGTGAAAACTGCAACATTTTTACATTCTTCTCCAAGCTCCGCCAGCTTATCGAGAAATTTTTTTGCTCTTTCCATCAACATTTCCGAGTTTTCGCCGCCATAAGGACGGTAATCGAAGTTTTTCTTATTATTTATCAGATCTTCTCCAAGCTCCGCTTCAAGTGCCTTAATATTTCTGCCGACGATCCACCCGACATCCACCTCTCTTATAAGTGAAAGCTGTTCTATTTCGTGACCGGGCAGAGCGATTTTTCCCGTCATATTTGCACGGATAAGGTCGCTTGAATAGATCTTATCAAATTTAATTTTCCGAAGAAGCTCACCAACATTTTCTGCGTCCTTTTCACCTTTTTCGGTAAGAGCAAACTGACCTTGACCGCTATGAATCCCCTTGGCATTTGCCTCACTCTCGCCATGACGGATAATATATACCTTCATTTTCTCACCTACTGCATTTTGTCAATCAAAGAAATTCTCAATGGTATTATCTGTATCAAAGGAATGGTTATACTGAAGCTGTTTATAGAGAAGCAGATCGGCATCCTTATCCATATCAAGCTCATCCCAGGAAAGAAGCTCGCCTCTGTCATTTACGCAGAAATTCGCAGTTATAACGGGATATTTCTCCTGAAGCTCCTTACGAAATGTCTGATAACCCGAAAGCTCAAAGCCCGCATTTTCCGAAAGCAGGATATTGAGATAATTAAGGCTCGTTACTATTCCCTCCTGCTCCTCTATATCATAATTTGCCCAGAGAACAAATGGTACAAGATACTGATTTGAGCGGATCCTCCAATCCTCGCATTCCTCCTCGATATCCATAAGATCAAGGATCGGTCTTGTTATGGTGCTGTTTGGCTGATGATCTCCAAACATGAGAATTATTGTAGGCTCTTTTTCCTTTTCGAAAAACTTAACAAGCTCACCGAAAGCAGCATCAGATATCTGCATAAGGGACATATATCCCGAAATTGCGGTTTTGTTTGCAAGTCTCGGAGGCATATTCTCGATCTCCTCCTCAAGGAAATGGAACTGCTCATATTCTCTGAAATTCATATATCCGCCGTGGTTCTGCATGGTTACGCAGAAAAAGGCAAGAGGATCGTCATTTGTAAGATTATCATGGTAAAGCCTTATGACCTTATCATAGACCGCCTCATCCGAAATATAAGTTCTTATCTTGTCGATTCCGCTGAATTCGGAACGGAAAAGCATATTATCCATGCCAAGCAGCGGATAAACAGTGTTTCTTTTCCAACCGCCTGCGTTATAGGGATGGATACCGTATGTGATATATCCGCTATCCTCAAAGGTGGTCATCAGATTTTCGGTCTCTGTGCGCAGATACTGCTGATATGGTATACTTCCCGACGGAAGAAACGCCATTGTATCGCCCGTCAGAAATTCCCATTCCGAGTTTGGCGTGTTTCCGCCCTTGACAGACACATATGCCTGTCCTTTGATCGCGTTTTCCGTCAGCGAATCTATGAAAGGAGTGCATTCCTTTTCGTATCCGTAATCACCAAGCACCGAAAGATCGGAAAATGACTCATTCATTATCACGATAACATTAGGCTTTTCTACCGAAATGCTTTCATTCTTCTTCTCCGGTTCTATAGCGGATGTGATCTGCTCAAGAACTTCCGGATCATATCCGCTCGGCTCATCAACATTCATATATTTGAGAAGCGAAACAAAGCTGAAATAAAAACCGTTATATTTATAGACCGCAGTTGGGGTGAACAGGTATGGATAATACCTCGCCTCATCCTGAAAATCCTCGTCCTGCGCCTTTGCCGCATATCCCATGAGCATGGGAATGCAAAGAAGAACGCAAAGCACCCTAACGCCGATTTTTGCCCAGACATTGCCCTTCATTTTTATCTTTGCACGGCAGAGCAAAAATGCCGCCACCATAAGAAGAACAAAGCCCACTATGAGCCATATTATTTTCTTGGTAAATTCAAATTTATAATCTCCCACCACCGAAAGTCCGGTTTTGATCGAAAGCAAGTCCCATGGCATGATCGGCTGCGAGCGAAAGCTCATAACAAGGCACTCCGCCATTCCCACAAGTCCGCAGAAAAGTACCGTTAATGCCGCAGAAAAACGGGGAGACCAAGTTACAAGCAGAAATACCGCTTCGATTATATAAACGAAAAGCAGATTGAAATAGAAGATCGTTTCGCTGTTCTGTCCCTCCACGGGATAAACAAACTCCTCCATCATTATGTATGTGGGGATGGGAATGACAAACAAAAGAATGACGGATATAATATACCATTTCGCTTTCCACAGAGCCTTACCTACATCTGCGGCAAGATTCTTAAAGCTACTGAAATTAACTTTACTTTTTTCCATAATTCACCTTTAAAGAGTTGAAATGATAACCTCAAGCTCTCCGTCAACGGTATATTCCTTCATTGAAGCGGGGATAAAATAGCTGTCTCCCGCCTTTACGGAATAGTTTTTACCCTCATGGCAGATCTTGCCCTCGCCCGAAATGCAGAGAAGAGATGCAAAGCTTTCCTCCGAGGCGAAAAGGCTTCTCTCACCCTTGATCGCAAGCTTTTTAACTCTGAAATAGCGGCAATGAGCAAGAGTTTCTTCATTATCCTCACTGTCCTTTGCCTCAAAGCGGATGGCATTTACCTCATCCTCTGTAAAGGGCTTAACCACCGCCAAGGATTTTTCAACATGAAGCTCTCGTGTCTTGCCCTCGGAATCTCTTCTGTCATAATCATAAACACGGTATGTAAGGTCTGAATTCTGCTGAATTTCGGCAATGATTATTCCTTCACCGATGGCATGAAGCATTCCCGATGGAATAAAATATGTTTCGCCCTTCTTCACGGGTGTATAACCCATGGCAGAGTCGATTTTTCCTTCGGCAACAGCCTTTGCAAAATCATCACGGCTCACACCGTCCGCAAGACCGTAAACGATTTTTGCCCCCTCTTTTGCATCCAGAATATACCACATTTCGGTTTTGCCCGGATCCTTTTCGTTTGCTGCGGCATAATCGTCATCGGGATGGACCTGAACCGAAAGCTTATCCTGTGCGTCGATGAATTTTATAAGCAGAGGAAATCTTTCTCCATCGTATTTTGTGCCGAGAACGCTCTTATCGCCCTCGATATATTCACCGAGGGGCATTCCCGCATATTCACCGTTTACGATATTGCTCATCTCGTCATCTCTGACAGTAAGCTCCCATGTTTCTCCAATATTTTCCCCGCCGTTTTCCTTACCGAAAATGCGGCAAAGGTTTTCGCCGCCCCAAATACGGCTTTTTGCAACATATGAAACCTTGATAGGATATTTTTTCATCATTTTTACACCTCAAATCAGCCTAAAAAGGCTATAATAATATCATAAAGCCTGCAAAAGAGCACACTCAAAAACACCGCAGGCAGATAATTCATAATTTTAAGCTTGGTAAGTCCAAGCATATTAAGCGAAAGTCCTATGATCAGCAGTGATCCCACCGCTGTCATCTCGGTTACGGTCGTCTCGTTAAGAAGAGGTGCCAGCCATGTGGCACAAACAGTTATTCCACCCTGCAAAAACAAAACCGAAAAAGCAGAGAAAATAACACCGATTCCGAGAGAAGAAGTATATATCGCCGCACAGACGCAGTCGATCACTCCTTTAGTGATCTGCGTTGTGTGGTCAAGCTTCAGACCGCTTTCGAGAGGTCCGAGAACGCTCATTGCGCCAACGCAGAAAAGCAATGTGGTCGTGACAAATCCCTCGGTTATATTTCCGTGACCGTCACCGACCTTCCTCTGTATCCATTCTCCCAGCTTATTTACCCATCTGTCAAGATCGATAAGCTCACCTATGATAGTTCCGAAAAGAATGGAAAAGATCATCACAAGGGCATTCTGTCCCTTTATTGCTCCCGTAATTCCTATCCAGAGCACACAAAGTGCCATGCCCTTTATTATAGCTCCCGATATTCTTTCGGGGATTCCTTTTTTGAAAAGCAAGCCAACAAGGCTTCCGACTATGACCAATGCAAAATTTGCAAAGGCACCGAACAATGAAAAGTTCATTTTATCTCCAAACAAAAATCCAATCGGGATGCTGCCGCAGCAGCATCCCGTTAAGATATTCAAAAAATTATCTTCTGCCTCTGTAATCATCACGGCGGCGTCCGCGGCGGAGCATGCTCATGATCTCATCAAAATCATCCTCCGAAACCGGTGTTTCACCGCTCATATCATCGGCATATTCGTTGATATCACCCATGGAAGGCTCAACGGGAGCTACAGGTGCAACAGGTGCTGCAGCCTCTACCTTCTCCTCAGCCTTTACCTCTGCTACAGGCTCCTGAACCTTCTCGGCAGAGGGGCGCTTGACATCATCGGGCTTTACAAAGGGCTTAACCGTTCTTTTCTCATCATCGCCATCCTTCTTTTCAAAGCCTGTTGCGATGATTGTGATCCTCATCTCGTCCTCAAGCTCCTCGTCGAAGGCAACACCCCAGATAACTGTTGCGTCTGCATTTGCTTCGCTTGAGATCATAGAGGATGCAAGGTCGATATCCTCGAGGGCAACATCGGGAGATGTTGTTATGCTGATAAGTATTCCCTTTGCACCCTTGATGGATGTTTCGAGAAGAGGGCTGGAGATCGCAGCCTTTGCTGCAAGCTCTGCCTTATCCTTTCCGCTTGCCGCACCAACGCCCATATGAGCATAGCCGGCATTGGACATGATAGATGTAACGTCTGCAAAGTCAAGGTTGATAAATCCGGGAACATTGATAAGCTCGGAAATGCTCTGAACACCGCGGCGAAGAACATCGTCTGCGATCTCAAATGCATTGAAGAGTGTGATCCTTGTTTCGGAAACCTGCTTCAGTCTTTCGTTAGGAATAACTACAAGTGCATCAACGAACTCGCTGAGGTTGGCAATACCCATCTCAGCAGCTTCCATTCTCTTCTTACCTTCAAAAGCAAAAGGCTTTGTTACGATACCGACTGTGAGAATATCCATCTCTCTTGCGGCTCTCGCAACGATAGGAGCGGCACCTGTTCCTGTTCCGCCACCCATACCTGTGGTGATAAACACCATGTCAGCACCCTCGAGTGCCTTCTTGATATCATCAAGGTTCTCCTCTGCGGCTCTTGCGCCGATCTCGGGATTTGCTCCTGCGCCATGACCCTTTGTTACCTTTTCACCGATAACGATCTGGTTGGATGCGCTGGAATTTTTGAGAACCTGACGGTCGGTGTTGATTGCGATAAACTCAACACCGCGGATATTTGCGGATATCATTCTGTTGACGGCATTATTTCCGCCACCACCGACACCGATGACCTTTATACACACACCGCTGTCGTAGGATTCATCATGTTCAAAACTCATTTTTTTGTCCTCCACGTTTATATTACGAATTTTTATTTTTCTTTTGCTTCGAGGGATTTTTCAACACTATTATACTTATAGTTACTCTATATTATATAATAATATATTTCCCACGATTTTGCAATAGTTTTTTCGAAATTTTTTCGATTTTTTTATGGAAAATCAAGAAATTTATTCAATTTTGAGCGTTTTGCTTATCATTGCGCTGCTTTCAGTGGCATCCGAAACATCAATAACGACACCGCTCTGTCCTCTGTAAGCGCCTGTTTCCATGATCTTTTCCGCCATCAGAAGCTTGAGGCTCTGATCCTTGAAATCGCCAAGCTCTATCATAAATTCTCCGGATTTTGCCAGTGTTATATCGAATTTCCCGCCTATATAGACTCTGTTGACCTCACCCGCAAAGCTTGATGCAGAGAGTGTTTCAAGAATATTTTCGATATATTCCGTGTCAGAGGTGAAAAATTGCAATTTTTCTCCCGTCACCGCTCTCTTCACCTCGGGCAACTCAAGATATATAAGTCCCATTGCCTCAAGGCTCTTTTTTCCGGAACACCTTTCAATCACACGAAGGCTCTCCGAAAGGGTGAAATATTCGCCCGTCACACAGATATAGTATTCCGGTGTTTCATATGTAAGCTCGATAACGATATCCGAAGGAAGAACCTTTCTGATATTGACCTCGGATATTTCTGGATATGCCGAAAGGATCTTTTTCTCCGCATCTCCGCATCCGATCCCATAAAGCTTTTTGCCATATTCGATTCCGGAGGCACCTATTATCTCCTCCTCGGAATGCTTCATTATTCCCCTCACGCTTATACCCTTCAGATCAAAATACGAGGTGAAAAAGCTGATAAACACAGCCGCAATGACAAATGCTATCAAAACAAGAAGCAAAGCTGTGAGCATAAATTTCTTTTTGCTCCCGCTTCCAACTGCTTTCGCAGGTCCGAAATCCGGCTTATAATAATATGGCCTGTCCCTTGCGCCAAGAGAAGTATCTCTTCTCAAAGCACTTCTTTTTTCATATGTCATTTCTTATCGCGCTCCCCCTTTCCCGTAAGTGAGATTATCTCATCATAGATGATCTTATTTGCATCGGGGGAAGCAAATCCCGAAATGGCATTTCCCATTTCTTTTCGCTTCTCCTCGCTTAAAATAAGCTTTTCAATTTCGCTTTCAAGCCTGCCGCCTATAAGCTCCTTTTCTTCAAGAAGAACTGTTCCGCCCATATCGGCAATGACCTTGGCGTTTTTATACTGATGGTTGCCCGTAACATTCGGCGAAGGGATCATTATGCTTGTCTTTTTCATCATTGCAAGCTCGGAAACCGTCATAGCTCCCGCTCTTGAAATAACGATATCCGCCGCCGCCATACGGAGTGGCATATCATAGATATATTCAGAGAGAATGAGATTTTCCTTTCCCTCAAGTCCAAATTCCCCAAACATCGCCTTTGATGCTTCCGCTTCGATGGCTCCGCAGGCATGCTGATGGAGAATGTTCGGTCTGTCTTTTACAAAATTACGCATAAGAGAAAGGCAAGCCTCGTTGACCTTTTCCGCACCCATGCTTCCGCCGTAGGAGAGAATATAGAGATCATATTTTCCGTCGATCCCAAGCTGTTTTCTTGCACTCTCATAGCTTATAGCACCAAAGGATGTACGCAGCGGATTTCCAACATGTCTTATCTTTTCACTCGCAGTCAGATATTTTGCGCTCTCCTCAAAATTGAGCCATATTCTATCAACATATTTTTGAAGCTTGCGAACAGCAACCCCCGGATATGCGTTGGATTCATGCACCGCAGTCGGAATACCCATCTTCGATGCGGCAACGAGCACAGGCCAGCAAACATAGCCCCCCGTTCCTATAACGATATCTGGCTTAAACTCTTTTACGATCTTCTTTGCCTTTATCGGAGAAACGAAAGCAAGATATGCAGCCTTTATATTTGAGGGAGAGAGAGATCGCTTGAAGCCCTTTATCTCAACATGCTTTATCGGATATCCCTCTGCCGCTGTAAGCTTATTCTCAATTCCTCTTGCCGTCCCCACAAAAAGGATCTCTGCATCGGGAATATTTCTCTTTATGGTGTTGGCAATGGCAATGGCGGGATTAACATGACCACCCGTGCCGCCGCCTGTCATTATAACTCTCATTTGTCCTCCAAATTGGCTCTTTATTTTTTCAGATGACTGTATCTCGAAATTCCGAGAACGATTCCCATCTCAATCATTTGCAGCATAAGCTGTGTTCCTCCCGAAGAGAAAAAGGGGAGTGAAATTCCGGTATTCGGCAATGTTTTGGTAACCACCGCAATATTGAGAGCGACCTGCAAAGCGAGCTTTATCATTATTCCCATAACCAGATAATATGAATATCTGTTTGGTGCTTTTTTCGCTATATAAAATCCTCTGAGGATAAGTGCAAGAAAGAGCATCATAACGGCAAATGCGCCAACAAAGCCAAGCTCCTCGCAAACGATGGTAAAAATGAAGTCATTTTGAGGCTCGGAAACATATCCGAATTTCTGAATGCTGTTTCCAAGACCGACACCGAATATTCCGCCCGAGGCAATTGCATAAAGTCCTTGAATTGTCTGCCAGCCCTTTCCGGAAGGGTCAGACCATGGGTCAAGGAACACTTTTACTCTTCCCGAAGCATATCCGCTGAGAAATATCAAAACAGCTATAGCCGACACTCCTGCGATGATTATCAAAGCAAGCCAACGGATCTTTGTTCCGCCAACAAGCATCATGGCAAAAGCGATTCCTGCAAAGATGATTATTGCGGAAAAATGATGCTCAAAATAGATAAGTCCAACAAAAACAAGGAGTATAAGACCGGGATAGATCATTCCGTATATAAAGGACTCACCGTTTTTTTCACTTGTGATCTTTTCTCTCTGCCCTGCAAAAAACATTGCATAGATCATGATTATTGCAAGCTTTGCAAGCTCCGAGGGCTGAAAAAGCGGCAAAAGCGGAAGATCAAGCCAACGCTTTGCTCCGTTTCTTACCTCACCGAAGATCAGCACACAAATGAGCAAAATGATCGCAACAACGCTCACCACATATGTAAAAGCCTTAAAGACCTCCGGAGGCGCAAATGTCATTGCAACAAAAACAACAAAAGCAAATAGCAGATTTTTGATATGCTCAAAGAGAAAATGATAGCTGTCGTCATATTTTTTCTCCGCATAAGCATAGCTTGCGCTGAAGCTCATAACAGTTCCAACAGCTATTACCATAATGAGAAGAATGAGAAATACGGAATCTATGCCCGAAGGCTTTCCGAAATAGTCAAATGTTAGCGCTTTTACAACCTTTTTTGAGGTGGTCAGCTCTTCCTTTTTCTCGTTTTTCGGAACGGGAACGGTGCTTTTCGGAGCATTCCGAATTTCTCCGTCTCGCCCCCCGGGAGCAGGAGAGCTGCGCTTTATCTCATCATTTTTCGTTGGTGCTACTCGTCTAACAAAATAATCATCATCTCTGTTATTCACTTTTCGCACCTCCAAAAATATTATTTAAATTCTGATTCCAAACCAAGCCACGGCGCAGAAAACAGCCGTGAGAGCAGAAAAAATACAAACGATCTTTATTTCGCTCCAGCCGCATTTTTCAAAATGATGATGGATCGGTGCCATCTTGAAAATGCGCTTTTTTGTGAGCTTATATACCAAAACCTGAAGCATAACCGAAAAGGTTTCTATGACAAATACAAGTCCGAAAATAAGTACGAGCAAAGGATTGTTCATAAGGAACGCTGAGCCTACCACCATTCCGCCAAGGAAAAGCGAGCCTGTATCCCCCATGAAAACCCTTGCAGGGTAGAAATTGAACACCAAAAAACCGAGCGTTCCGCCGATGAGACAGCTTGATGTAAGTCCTATCGAAAGGTTTTCCAACGCTATCGAAAGAATGCAGAGGAAAATACCGACAACAAAGCTTATGGAGCTTGCAAGTCCGTCGATTCCGTCGGTAAGGTTTACGCTGTTTACGATTCCCGTGATAAGAATGATCGCAAAAGCATAATAGAGCAGACCCATATCCCACTCGATTCCAAAATACGGAATATAGAGAACCGTTGTCAGATATCCCGTGCGGTGAAGAACGAAGATATAAATGACCGCAACTATTACCTGAAGCAAAAATTTCTGATATGCAAGAAGCCCCTCATTCTGCTTTTTCACAAGCTTTGTATAGTCATCAACAAAGCCCACCATACCGTTGACTGTTGCAAGTCCCAGCGTTAGCGCAAGCGGAATAAGCGAGGAAGCACTTCCCTTTATGCCAAAGTAAACGAAAATGCCCGCCATAACGATCAGTATCGCCAGAATGAAGCATATTCCGCCCATTGTCGGGGTTCCCTCCTTGGATTTATGCCACCTTGGTCCTATATCGAGGATCTTCTGCCCGACCTTATGGCTTTTTAGGATGGGAATTATCTTTTTTGACAGCAGAACTGTTAAGAGAAATATCAGAGCTGCGGAAATTAACATCACGGTGATCTGGTTTTTCATAATGTCGCCTTTCACTTTGGTAATTTGTCTTTATTGCTTTTAAGATATTCGATTATCTCCTCTGCCGCAATGGAGCGGCTTGCCTTGACGAGAAGAATATCGCCTTTTTTCAAAACATGGAGCAGCATTTCTCCGCTGATTTCGGGAGTTTTTGCACGGGGATTCACAAAAATATTTTCTGCCTTCATCCCCGTTTTTTCTGCGGCAAGTGCTATATCCTTGGAACGCTCTCCGTATGTGAGCAGTATATCTGCGCCGTTTCTTGCAAGATATTCTCCAACCAAGCGGTGAAGAAGCGGTGAATTTTCACCAAGTTCAAGCATATCGCCAAGCAACGCAACAGTTCTCGCGCCGTCTCTTTGCTTTGAAATCTCATTCATAACATCAATAGCGCTTCGCATCGACTCGGGACTTGCATTATAGCAATCCTCGATAACGGTTATTCCGCAAAGATCGTATATGTTCTGTCGCATTTTTGCACTCTTATATCTCATAAGGCCGCGTCTTATCGCATCTATATCCATTCCGAATATCCTGCCCACGGAAAAAGCAAATAGTGCCGCATAAACATTGTGATGTCCCATAACGGGTATCTCTATATCGGTATATATCCTGCCGCCGGAAAGCAAGTCGAATGTGGTTTTTCCTATGCTCATTCTGATATTGAGAGCACGCATATCCGCATCCCTGTTCTCAATTCCCACGTAGAAAACCTTTTTTCCGCACTTATCGGCCGCAAGAAGCAAAGGTTCGTCGCCATTGAGGATCAGTATTCCACTATCGTCAAGTCCCTCTGCGATCTCCATTTTTGCACGGCAGATGTTTTCTCTTGAGCCGAGAAGCTCCATATGAGATGTACCTATGGTGGTTATTATTGCAACATTCGGCTTTGCGGTATTTGTCATCATCGAAATTTCGCCAAATCCGCTCATTCCCATCTCAAAAACAGCCGCCCCCGCATCTCTCGGCATTTCCACCATTGACATGGGCATTCCGATAACGCTGTTGAAATTCCCCTCGGTCTTAAAGGTCTTTGTTCTCTCCGCAAGCACCGAATAAACAAATTCCTTTGTGGTAGTCTTTCCGACGCTTCCCGTAATTCCAACGGTGAAGCATCTGCACCTGCTCTTAAAATAGCCTGCTATTGCCGCAAGTGCGCTCTCGATATTCTCAACCAGAATTATACCGTATGGCTTATCTGTGTCCATTTCCGGCTGCTTTGTGGCAATGAAAAACGGGCATCCATTCCGGGCAGCGGTGGACATATAACTGTGTCCATCAACCTTTTCTCCCACTATTGCAACAAAAATCGTGTCTTTATCTGCTTCTCTGGAATCGGTGCAGATCGCCTTCGGCTTTTCATCGCCGCAAAGTCCCGAGAGAATCAGCCTTCCGCCGCATAGCTCCGCTATCTGCGAAAAGGTCAGCTCTGTATGTGAAAATTCCGATCTCATTTCAATTTCAGTTCCTTCCGTTTCATCCGTGATACAAAGTATTCTTCTGTCACTCTCAAATCAATTTTTTCCGCGTCCGTAGAAGGCTTCCGCTGCCTCCATTGCAATTTTTTTCTCGCTGAACGGGTGCTTTCCTTCTCTGTCTATTTCGTATTCCTCATGTCCCTTGCCCGCAAGGAGAATGATATCCCCTTTAAGTGCATTTTCTATGACATAATATATAGCTTCTTCTCTGTTCTCAATTATCTGCGCCTGCGCGCGCGCAAAAGAAAAATCGAACCCAACGGTTATATCGGATATTATTTTCCGTGGGTCTTCACTTCGGCTGTTATCCGAGGTTATAACGGTGAAATCAGCAAGATGTGAAGCAATTTTTCCCATTTCGCTTCGCTTGCTTTTGTCTCTTTCTCCGCCACAGCCGAAAAGCAGAACTATTCTCTGCCCCTTCTTTCTGAAATCTCTTGCGGTAAGCAAAAGATTCCGGAGAGCATCGGGTGTATGTGCATAGTCGATAAAAACCGAAAAATCCGCACCCGAGCAGAGTTTGACTCGCTCAAATCTGCCGTCTATCCCCTTCATATGACGGAGGGCATCACGAATGCTTCTGCAATCTATCCCAAGAGTCAGCGCACAGGCTGCCGCCTCAAGAGTATTCATAACGGTAAAACGCCCCGGGATCGGGCTTTTGACCTTGAACACAGAACAAACCGAGCTTAAAATATATTCCACACCCTCGCAGCCAAAGCTTTTAACATTCATAGCTGTAAAATCATATCTTTGATGCTCATCTAAGGTGCAGAGCCTGATATTTTTGCAACCACCCTTTTCCGCCTCTGCCGCAATCGCCATTCCATAAGCATCGTCGCCATTGATAATGGCGGTATCCGTCATATGAAAAAGCTTCATCTTTGCCGCAAGATAATCCTCCATGGTTTTATGAAAATCAAGATGATCGGGTGTTAGATTTGTAAAAACCGCCGCTTCAAAGCGGAGCGGTGCCAGCTTATCGAGAGCAAGAGCATGAGATGTTGCCTCGATAAAAACATATTTGACACCATCGTCCCGCATCACAGAAAGTATCTCATAAAGCTCCTTCGGATCGGGAGTTGTCATATTTGCTTTCTCGTCCTCGGAGCGAATTGAGATAAGCTTCTCACCCGAATAGCATTTGACCGTACCGATAATACCGGTTTTATAGAGTGCGGTATCAAATATTTCACGCAGCATATGAGTGACGCTGGTCTTTCCGTTTGTTCCCGTGACAGCTATCAGCTTAAGCCCAACGGCAGGTCTTGAATACCATGAATTCCAAAGATACGCAAGGGCTTTTCTTGTGTTTTCGGTTCTCAGAAGAATCGGAGCGTCTTCACGAGAAAATATCATCTCGTCTATCCGAACTCCTTTTTCCGCAAGAATGACCGAAGCGCCTTTGTCTGCCGCTTCTTTGATATACTTATGCCCATCGGATCTTATGCCTGTTATGCAGACGAAGAGAGAGCCTGATTCGACCTTTCTCGAATCCGAAAAAATACCGCTGATTTCAAGTTCATCAAATTCAATGTTTGATTTGCAAGCATCAAAATCGCATTCGATGTCGATATCTGTTATTAGTTCGATAAGTTTCAAGCATTTTCACCCCGTTTTTAGATAAATGTTCGCATATTTCGTTCGACGTCCATCTAATTTAAGGTGTTTTCCGCACAAATTCCGTACTTTTTAATGCTTTTAGATTATTTTTGAACCAAAAAATCAATCCGTTCCGTCGAGATATCTGAATTCAACGGTAACAAGTGTACCCTTTGGCACAATCTCTCCCGCTGCGGGAGATTGGGAAACAACGACAGCTCCTGCCCCTGTTTCGTAATTTGTTGTTCCAACAATATTTATATTAAGCTTACTGTTGACGATCATCATATTGGCAAGAGTTGCGGTCTTACCCATAACATCGGGAACAGTAGTCTTATCACTGCTTTCGATTTCTCCTGTATAAAGATATACCTTTCCGTCTTTTCGGACGCCGCTTCCGCCCTCGGGAGCCATTTTTACGACCTTATCTCCGTCACCGACAACCTCGTATTCAAGTCCTCGGTATCCAAGGCTTGATTTTGCATCCTCAAGTCCCCAGCCCACATAGTTCGGAAGTGTTTTGCTGAGATTTTCCAGCTCCTTCTCGGTATATACAGCTTCAATTCCCATATAAGGCAAAATTGCTGCCATAACATTTGCCACATAAGGTGCGGCAACTATACTTCCGTAAACCGAGCCTTTGTTTGGCTCATCCACCATGATAAGGACTGCCACCTGCGGGTCATCTGCAGGTGCATATGCAACGGTTGAACCAACTCTGAAGGGAGTGCTTCCGTCGGGAAGCCTTTTATCCATTTTTTCGGTGGTACCGGTCTTTGCGGCAATGCGATAGCCGGCAACATATGCGTTTTTAGCACCGCCGTCTCCCGAAACACCTTCTTCGAGAATTTTTGTTATTGTTTCACAGACCTCTGTGCTGACCACCTGGCGCTTGCTGCTCTCATCAAAGGAATAAACAACATTTCCCTCGGCATCTCTCATCTCGCTTACCACATGAGGAGTCACAAGATATCCGCCGTTGGCAACAGATGCTATTGCTCTTATCTGCTGAATGGGTGTTACCGTGAAGTTCTGACCGAAGGAAGCTGTTGCAAGCTCTACCTGATTGAAGTTTTCAACCTTATGGAATATAGAATTTCCTTCTCCGGGCAGATCTATACCCGTTTTTTCCATAAGTCCGAAAGCTGTGAAATAATCATAGAATTTTGCCGAGCCGAGACGAAGCGCTATAGTCATAAGCGCAGGGTTACAGGATTGCTGCAAGGCTCTTGCAAAGCTTTGGGTTCCGTGACCCGTTGTTTTATGGCAATGGATCGGCTTGCTATATCCCGGAACGAAATATGCACCTGTGCATACAAATGTTTCGCCAATTTGAACCACCTTTTCTTCAAGACACATTGCTGTTGTTATGACCTTGAAGGTGGAGCCGGGCATATATGTGCTTGTTATCGCCTTATTTGACCAGGACACATTGCGAAGCTCTCTCATCTTTGCAGTGTATTTTTCGTCATCCTCGCCAATATTTTCATCTCTCGCATATTCCGAAAGAATATCGAGGAAATATTCATCAAGAACAAAAGGATCATTGCAATTAAAATCCGGAACAGTTGACATTCCGAGAACTGCTCCTGTATTTACATCCATCACGATTCCACAAACTCTCTCATCTGCTCCGTTATCCGCAAGAGTTGCGCGAAGCTGATTTTCAAGCTCATATTGGATAAACATATCAATGGTGGTGGTTATATCGTAACCGTCGATGGCATCAACATAATTTTCATATTCGGTAGGCATCTCTCTGCCCTTTGAATCACGGGCAGTAACATATATACCGGGAGTACCCGAAAGCTCTTCATCATACATATATTCTATGCCGTAAAGTCCGTTATGATCCGAGCCTGTAAAGCCAAGAACGGTGGAAGCGAGACTGTCATAACAATAATAACGCTTCGGATTTGCCTCAAGATGTATCATATTCTCAAGCTCATTGGCATTTATGAACTTTCTGATCTCTATGGCGACCTCATTTTCAACATTTCTTGCAATGGTTTCGTCAAGACGGTTGATCTTTGAGGCTTTTTCCATTATTGAAGCACGATCAACATCAAGTGTGGTTGATAAAAAATCCGCAATCAGAGCATCAAGCCCCGGTCTTGGGTCATTCTTGCTCTTTTTACCGTCACTGTCTACGCCTTTTATGGCATTCTGAATATCTGTCGGAGAGATGAAAACTCGATATACCGTAATATCGGTTGCAAGAAGAACTCCGTTTGTATCATATATATCGCCTCGCTCTGCAGGGATGACCGATTCTGTTGTCATCTGCGAGACGACCTGCTTTCTATATTCCTCGTGATTTCTGGTCTGAAGCCACAGAATACGCCCCGCAAGTCCTATAAAAACAAGAATTATGACGATCGTTACAGTAAGAAAAGCGCCCTCGTTATTGCCTTTTGAAGCTTTTTGCAGCTTTTTCTTCATAACGATCTCCTTTCAGTTTTTTGATTATTTTTTCTTTAAAATTGCCGCAAACCTACACGCTCTGGCATATGCCTCGGCAATATATTCATCCGCTGTCATTCTCATGTATTTGTCGTTATCGTGTCTTCCCGGCTTGCTCTTTCTCAGAAGCTCAAAGGTAAGAGGACCTTCATATCCGCTGATCTTTATCCTCTTTGCAATACCGTTCCAATCCGCAATGCCGTCAAAGGGCAAAAGATGAAGGTCATCTGTCCATGTTATGCTTCCGTCATGTGAGCTTATGCCAAGATTGTCATTGAAATGAGTTGCGAAAAGTCTGTCTCCGTAAAGAGCAAGCATATCCTCACCTCGGTTATAACAAAGCTCATGACCGCTGTCAAAGCAGAAGCCAACAGACTTACTTCCCTTGAAAACCTCCATAAGAGCATGGAGATATTCCTCTCCCTCGGTGTTTTCCAGGGCAATTTTAACACCAAGCTTTTCTGCCTCGATTATAACTCTCGAAAAATTTTCGATTCCCTCGGGTGTCGGATTGTGATCTTCAAAGCCGATAAAAGCATGCGTCACCATGGTATCTATCTCATTTTCGGCACAGTCACGAAGGCAAGCGCAAAGCGTTTCAACTGCCTTATCCGCCTTTTCGCCGTCATGCCAGATATCTGCCATCATGGTAAATGGAGCATGGAGCGATTGATAGTACATACCGATCTCATTCGCAAAGCTCTTTATGCTTTTTATATCAGATTTTTCCGTCCAATCCGTGAAGAAGCCGTAAAAACCCGCATCCGAAAATTTTCCTATCTGATCAACAATTTCAAGTCCGAGACTATCGGTAACACCGAGGCAAAGCTTATATGGGTACATAAAAATCCTTTCTTTATATCCTATTGCAAGTCCGCCCGAAATATGCGGGCGGACCTTCAAAATATCATTTTCCTTTACTTATAGCACTGAGAAGAGTTGAAAGTCCAACATTGCGGTCTTCTTCCTCGTAGCTTTCGATTATATCCTCATCTCCAAGGCTGATATACTGTCTTGAAACAAGATCCTTCTTTACCATTCCAAGCTTATTTACAGCTATATTTTCGATGGTTCTGAGATCATTTTTAACTTCAAGTGCTATGAGAAGCTCACTCTCTTCCTTCGCCATAAGAGAAACATCGTTCTGTGCGTCTGCATAATCTCCCGAAGCATCGCTCACAAGCACCGAGCTGCTTACAACAAGCATCAAAGATACCGCACAAAGCATTACCATGAATACCATTGCTGCTGGGATTCGACGGAAGCTAACTACGACCGAGTTCCACCAATCCTCTGTTTTTTCATTCCGAATCTGATTCTTCACAGCTCTGCGCTCTCTTGTCTTGACGGGAGCAGGAGCAGGTTTTGTATTTTTGACAACCGCATTTCTGCTTGTCTGTCTTGCTGCCATTGAAGGCGCTGCCGAGCGTTCTTTTTTAACTTCTGTATGACGGGGAGCACTCTGCGCTCTGCTCTGAGATGCAGCATTGTTATGCTGAACTGCACTTCTTACCGCACTGTGTCCTGTACCCGAATAGAAATGACGCATTCTGTAATTATTCTCAAATTCACTGAGAGTAAGTGGAGCCGAATTTGCGCCTCTTGCACCGTACATCGCCTCTCTGCCATAGCTGTCAGCCGATGTCTGTGCCTGTCTTGCAAGTCCGCGACCGGCAAATTTTCTGCTCAAATTATAAAAAGCTTGATCCTGATTGTTATTCTGCGTGCCGCGGCTATACATGGTCCTGATTCCTCCGTAAATTTTATATTTTTTCCGCAACTCTCAGCTTTGCGCTTCTTGAACGCGGATTTTCTTCAAGCTCATTTTCGCTTGGTAATATCGGTTTTTTTGTGATTATCCTTACTTTGGGTTTGTTTCCGCAAACACAAACAGGAAAGCTTCTGGGACAGGTGCATCCTTCCGCAAGAGAAGCATACGCTTGCTTGACAAGCCTGTCCTCAAGGGAATGGAAGGTTATTATCGCAATCCTTCCGCCCGCAGAAAGACGCTTAACAGCACCGTCTATGGCAGGTCTTATAACATCAAGCTCTGAATTGACCTCGATCCTTATAGCCTGGAAGGTTCGCTTTGCGGGATGATGTCCGCCCTGCTTTGCGGCAGAGGGCATCGCCCTTTTGATTATGTCTACCAGCTCTCCGGTTCTTTCTATCGGCTTTATGCTTCTTGCCTTCACTATCTCCGAGGCAATTTTTCCGCCAAACTTTTCTTCGCCATAACCATATATTATCTCTCTCAGCTTTTCCTCGGAATAGGTATTAACAACCACCGAAGCATCAAGAGGATTTCTGTTATCCATTCTCATGTCAAGAGGAGCATCCGCATTATAGGAAAAACCTCTCTCGGGAGTATCAAGCTGATATGATGAGACACCGAGATCCATCAGTATTCCGTCTATCCTCTCGATCCCAAGCTCGTCAAGGACCTCGGAAACTCTCGAAAAATTGCTTCTCACAAGAGTAACCTTATCTCCAAAGGAAGCAAGTCTTTTACCTGCTGCCTCAATTGCGTTTTCATCCTGATCTATCGCAATAAGTCTTCCGCCCTCTCCGAGAGCACTTGCAATATGAAACGAATGTCCGCCGCCTCCTGCTGTTCCGTCAACATAGATCCCATCGGGCTTTATGTTAAGCCCCTCAATACATTCATCAAGCAGCACCGAGCGGTGTTTGAATACAAGCTCATTCTCCATTTGGATCAAACTCCGTATTTATCAAAAAGATCGTCATATTCCTCGGGAGCCTCGGAATCAACCTTTGCATTATAATTTTCTTCATTCCAGATTTCGGCAAGGTTTCCGCATCCGACGATCATTGCAGTTCCCTTTGAAAGCTCTGCGTGCTCACAAAGAGCTGCCGTGAGCATAACTCTTCCCTGGGAATCATATCCCGTTTCGAGAGAGTTTCTATATATAAATCGTTTGATATCCCTGCTCTTTGATGGAGGAATTGCCGAGAAAAGTGCTTCTGCGTACTTTTCCCATTCTTCAATAGAATAAATAAGGAGGCATTTGTTTTTATGGTCTCTGACGATCATGACCTTCTCGCCAAGCATTTCTCTGTATTTAGCGGGAATGAACAATCTGTTTTTCGCATCTATGGAATGAGTAAACTCACCGCAAAGATTCATACCTGGCACCTCCTTTTCTATAATGAAGAAAAAAATCGAGGCAAAACCGACTGCATTTCGATGCATTTTTACGGTAAAATCCGACATTTTGCCCCACCGTGATTATATTATAATGCATAGGAAACAAAAATGCAATAGTTTTTGGAAAAAATATTTAATTTTTTTGAAAAAAATTTCGCAAAACCACCAAAAAAGCGGGAGTTTTTCCATTTTTTAGGAATATTATTTTACAATTATTTATGCATTTTCCATATTATGTAATTTTTTTCAACAATATCCATTGTCATATTCCGTCGAATATTTCCCGCCATAAACCAACATTTTCTCTACTTTTCCACCATGAAAACATTGGGAAGCAATAAAAATGTCGAAAAAACACATGATAATGTAATAAAAAAGGGCATTTTCACCGCAAAAATCATCGTTTTGACAGTGAAAATACCTAAAAATGGGGAAAAACGCGAAAAATCAGTCTCCCATTGCTTCTTTGAGCCTTTCGAGAGCACTTTTTTCTATTCTGCTGACATATGATCTTGAAATTCCCAGCTTTTCCGCAACCTCCCTTTGAGGAAGCGGTTCTGATCCCGAGAGTCCATAACGAAGATAAATTATTTTTTTCTCCCGTTCGCTTAGAATGCTGTCAACCAATCTCCTCGCCTCTGATGATCTTATTGCTCTCTCAACCTCCTCACACATTGATTCTTCACTGCTGATAACATCAATATATGTAAGCGGATTTCCGTCCTTGTCAATATCTATCGTTTCATTTATCGAGACCTCCCCCGCAAGCTTCTTTTTTGAACGAAAATACATGAGTATTTCATTTTGAATACATTTTGCTCCGTATGTGGCAAATCTTGCTCCGTTCTTCATATTGAAGGAATCAACCGCCTTCACAAGCCCGATAGTTCCAACCGAAACAAGATCCTCGCTTTCCTTGCTTGTGGAATAGTATTTTCTTACGATATGAGAAACAAGACGAAGATTATGCAATATCAGCTTTTCTCTCGCCTTTTCATCCCCCATGCTTTTCATTTCAAAATACTTTTTCTCCTCTTCCTCACCAAGTGGAGGAGGAAAATTCTGCGGCACCTCGATTCCAAGTATCATGCAAGCCGCCTTGAAGGTTGCGCTAAGTAAAAATGCAAGCAAAATATCACCTCTTTTCATTTAAATTTTATGCAATGAGATAATTTTTTTGCCTGTACATTGACAAAACCCAAGAAAAATGGTATCATATATTCGGTAAAATTTGCTTTTATGAGAAAAGGAGAAAAAATGAACAAGCTTATCGGAAATGCAGTGGTAGGTCAATCCGGAGGCCCTACGGCAGCAATCAACGCAACTCTTTCCGGAGTTATCAGAGGTGCTATGGAGCTGAGAGATGAAGGAATTATCCCAAAGCTCTATGGAATGAGAAACGGCATCAAAGGACTTCTCGAAGAAAATCTTATCGACCTCTTTGAAATTTTTGATGACGAAAAAAAACTGAAAACTCTTGAGCATACTCCCGCCGCAGCTCTCGGCTCTTGCAGAAAAAAGCTTCCCGAGGCCGTTATGGGCGATGAAACATACGAAAAGCTCATAGAGATCTTTAAAAAGAACAATATCAGATATTTCTTCTATATCGGTGGTAACGATTCCATGGATACCGCAGACAAGCTGGGAAAATACAGTGAGCTTTGCGGCTATGAAATGAGAGTTATCGGTGTTCCGAAAACAATTGACAATGACCTTCCCGTAACAGATCACACACCCGGCTTTGGATCTGCTGCAAAATATATTGCGGCAACTACGCAAGAGATCATCCGTGACTGTGCGGTTTACGATGTTAAGGCAGTTACCATCATCGAGATCATGGGCAGAGATGCCGGCTGGCTCGCAGCTTCCTCGGCACTTGGCAGGCATATCTGCGGCGCAGAGCCTGATCTTGTTTACCTTCCCGAAAAGGCATTCGATATGAATAAATTCTTTGAGGATGTTAAAAAGGCTCTTGATAAGCATCCCAATGTTGTCATTGCAATCTCCGAGGGCATAAGAGATGCAGAAGGCAATTATGTTGGCTCATCCACGCAGAGCGGAGCAACCGATGTTTTCGGCCACAAGTACCTTGGCGGAAGCGGCAAGGCGCTTGAGAATGCTATCAAGGAAAAGCTCGGCTGCAAGGTTCGTTCCATTGAACTTAATCTTTGCCAGAGATGCGCTTCTCACATTGCTTCAAAGACAGATCTTGATGAATCTGTTACAGTCGGTAGGAGTGCGGTCCATGCGGCAGTAAATGGTGCAAGCAGAGTTATGATGAGCATAAACAGAGTTTCGGACGCTCCATATAGAATCGAGGTTGGAACGGTTAATGTTCACGATGTTGCAAACAAGGAAAAAATAGTTCCGGATGAATTTATAAATGCAGAGGGCAACCATCTGACGGATGCCTGCATCGACTATCTCCTTCCCCTCATTCAAGGCGAGGTTGATATCGAATATAAAAACGGTCTTCCCGTTCATATTATCCTTTAATATTAAAGGTGCTGTCTTCCTATAAGACAGCACTTTCTGTTTATAATTGTCTTTTTCAAACAGTAATTTGTCGGTGAGGGAGTTTCGCCTCTGCGGAGGCGACCGACGCCGCCGTCGGCTCGCGCGACCTTTTAAAAAAGGTCGATCAAAACTTTAAAAAGAGGATTTTTATTGTTGTTTATCTGTGTTTCTACGGAAATTTCATGTAGAAAAACTTAGCATCAATTTACTCTCGAGTCATTCTGAGCGTAGCGAAGAATCTACGAGCGCTAAAGGATGATAATCTAACAGCAGTCAAAAACGAGCGGAACGCAGTGGAGTCGAACCCATAGGGCAATGCGACAGCATTGGGGTATATTTTCACCGTTCCCGCCTCACCGCTAAATTACTGTTTGAATTAAAATACAAGTGAAATTGAACGGTAAAATAAGGCTCCCCTGTTTT
>JAFXAN010000014.1 GCA_017517035.1 Clostridia bacterium | reverse complement strand
TAAAAAAGGTCGATCAAAACTTTGAAAAAGGTAATTTTTATTGCTGTTTATCTGTGTTTCTACATGGAATTTATGAGAATTCTATGTAGAAAACTTGTCATCAATCTCCTCACAAGTCATCCTGAACGAAGTGAAGGATCTGGAAACGCTAAAGGATGATTTCACCGCTATTTGACTGTTCGACAAATTACAGTTTATATTTCATAAAAAGGAAAGCTGATGCACATCGGTGCATCAGCTTCTTGTTATTTATTATCAAACCAAGTTTTTCCTATGCTTGCTTTTGCTAAGAGCGGAACACCGAGAGAAATTGCATTTTCCATGCATTCCTCAAGGATTTTTGCCGCTTCATCCGCATGGTCCTTATGTGCCTCGAGAATAAGCTCGTCATGAACCTGAAGAATCAGCCTTGCATCAATTCCGCTTTCCTTGAGTCTGTCACCCGTGTTTATCATTGCGATCTTGATAATATCAGCGGCAGTGCCTTGAATCGGGCTGTTTTTGGCAACTCTTTCTCCAAAATTCTTCAGATTTTTATTCTGTTGCGCAAGCTCGGGAATATATCTTCTTCTGCCAAAGAGTGTTGTGACAAAACCCTTGTCATAAGCTTCTGCAACTATATTTTCAAGATATTCGCAAACTGCGGGATAGCTTGAAAGATAGCTTTCGATATATTTTTTTGCCTGTGCACGGGTAATTCCCAGATCCTCTGCCAGTGAAAATTCACCCATTCCGTAAACGATTCCGAAGTTTATTGCTTTTGCACGCTTTCTCATTTCGCTTGTGACCGATTCGGGATGAACACCGAAAACGGTTGCGGCGGTGGATGTGTGAATATCCGTGCCGGAGGTGAAGGCTCGTATCATTGCCTCATCTCCCGAAATTGCCGCAAGAACTCTCAGCTCGATTTGGGAATAATCGGCATCAATAAGCCTATAATCGTCATTTTTCGGAATAAAGAATTTGCGAAGCTCACGGCCAAGCTCTGTTCTTATTGGAATATTCTGAAGATTCGGCTCACTTGATGAAAGTCTGCCGGTGACCGTTCCCGTTTGATTGAAGCAGGAATGAACCTTTCCTTCGGAGTCTGCAACCTTAAAGAAGCCGTCAACATATGTCCCTTTGAGCTTTGCCACCTTTCTGTATTCAAGAATGTCTTCTACTATCGGATGGCTCATGCGGAGCTTTTCGAGAATTTCGGCATTAGTTGAATAGCCGCCCGTTTTTGTCTTTTTTGCGGCGGGAAGACCAAGCTTTTCAAAGAGTATTTTTCCCAGCTGCGCAGGAGAATTTATATTAAATTCCTCTCCTGCGGAAAAATATATCCTGTTTTCAAGGTCTGAAAGAAGCATAGATAGATTTTCGCCGTATTCCTTTAGCCCCTCAACATCAATTCTGAAGCCGTTTATCTCCATGTCTGCAAGATGAGCGGAAAGTGGCATCTCGATATGATAGAGAAGCCTTTCAGCTTCGGGGATCTCCTTCAGCTTTTCCGAGATCTTTTCATATATCGTGTATATAACTTGCGCTTCCGAGCCTTCCGGCACCGAAACTGCGCCCAGATATTCAAGAGCAAGACGAGGAAGGTCAAAGGATGATGCGGGATTCAGAACATATGCCGAAAGCATAATGTCATGGTGTGCGTTCCTATATTCGATTCCCGCCTCGTGCAGCTTTTTATAGAGAGCTTTTGCATCGTGGGTTATGATCTTTTTGCTGCTTGAGATGAGTGAAGCGATAAGTGAAATATCACCATCAAGAACAATAGTCTTTTGACCGTCAAAAAGTGAGATCTCATCGCCTGCATAAAGAGCAACGGTATTTCCTTCAAGCTTTTCAAAATAGTCCGCACCTGCTGTGATCTTCTTTGATTCGCTTATTTCCTTTGTGGGGACAGCGGAAGTATCAAGTCCGAATCTTTTTATGAAGCTTGAAAATTCAAATTTTGTAAAAAGCTCCGTGAGCTTTTCTTTGTCAAATCCGGTATTTTCAAGCTCGTTTAGCGTTATATCAAGTGGAACAGAGCAGTTGATCCTTGCAAGATCAAGGGAAAGATAAGCACTTTCCTTGCCTTCTGTCAGTTTTTTCTTTAAGGACGGCGTGTGGTTTGCCGTTTCCAGTGTCTCGTAGACTCCGTCAAGCGAACCGTGATCGGCGATAAGCTTTAGCGCTGTCTTTTCGCCAATACCCGGAACTCCCGGAATATTATCCGAGGAATCTCCCATTAGCGCTTTAACATCAACAAAAACATCGGAGGAAACACCGTATTTTTCCTTGAATTTTTCCTCATCCATGGTGATGGTGTCAGTGTTTGTTGCAAGAAGCACTTTAACCATTCCATCCTCGGAGATAAGCTGAAGCGAATCTCGGTCGCCTGTGAGAATATAAGCCTCGATACCTTCATTATGGGCGGTGTTTGCAAGAGTTCCGAGAATATCGTCAGCCTCATATCCCTCTTTTTCTATGATCGTAAAGCCCATAGCACGGCAGACTTCCTTTGAAAAGGGAAGCTGGAGAGCAAGCTCCTCGGGCATGGGCTTTCTGCCTGCTTTATAGTCCGCATACATCTTGTGTCTGAATGTTGGTGCTTTCAGATCAAAGGCAACAGAAGCATAGTCGGGCTTTATCGCATCAAGCTGTTTTGCGAGGATATTTACGATTCCAAAAAGGGCATTAGTGGGAAGTCCGTCCTTGTTTGTCAGGATCCTTACGCCGTAATAGGCTCTGTTGAGAATACTGTTTCCGTCAACTACAAGTAATTTTTTCATTTCTGATTTTCCTTTGCAAAAGAGGGTGGCTATTCGCCACCCCCGTGTAATATTATAATTTATTCTGCGAGTGTAGGCTCGGCTTCTGTAAGTATTCCGTTTGCATCAATTGCGATACTGCCTTCGGAGCGATTGATGAGATCGGTTATGATCCTTGTTCCTTCCTCGGTTCCGATAACGAGCTTTGTAACAGCCTCATCCTGGATGCAGGGCAGGCAGGAGATGGTAGGTTCGTAATTTACAGCATATTTTGTCTGTGTATAATCAAAGTGAGAATCTGTTGTGCTTGCGGTATTGTAGACCGTGTCTTTTGTGAAGCTGATCTCAACAAGAAGCGCTTCATGTTTATCGGTCTCATACCAGAAATTGCCGATTCCGTATATTATGGGCTTGCCCTCATAATACTCGATGGACTGCACAAGCGTTGATTTGGTTCCTATAACAATATCAGCACCTGATTCAATGAAATTATGAGCAAGAACTGCTTGCGTAGCATCCGGCTTGACATTTGTACCGTTTTCCCAGTCGGTATAAACGATAACATAGTCGGAGTTTTCAGCAGCATCGCTTATCATTGCGTTGAAATATGTTGAATTTGTGGAATAGATAAGTCCCGGAGTTTTTCCGCCCGCCTCGGGAGGCATGGTGTTATCGACCTTAGCTTGTGCAGCGGAGACAATTGCGATCTTTCTTCCGCAAGCGAGGATATATCTTGGAGTTCTTGCATCCTCAAGATTCTTGCCGCCGCCGATATATGCGATCTTGTTAAGCTCAAGAGCATTTAGAGTATCCGACAATCCCTTTGAGGAATAATCAAATATTCTGTCATTGGCGATATTTACCAGGTCAATACCGAGTGTTCCGAGAACGGTAACATTTTCTGCAGAAGATCCGTGTCTCCATTTATTATCAATGGGTTGACTGTCCGAGGAAATGAAAGGACTTTCAAGATTTACGCAGAAAAGATCCGAGCCGAGCATTTTTTCGGAAAGCTCCGAGGAAAAAGCCGCTTCAAGGAGATTTGTTCTGTTTTTAGCATGAACCATCAGAGGCGACCACCAATGCTTTTGAGTTGTATCAAGGTTGATATCTCCCGCAAAAGTGATGGTAAGCTTGTCATCGGTATTGTCAAGTTCAATGTAATTGTAATTTTCAAAATTCTCGTTAGCCATGTCATAAAGAGCGTGAAGGGTATAACCGCAAAGCTCCTCCCACATAACATCGGAGTATTCGCTATCTTCGAGATATTCGCAAATTCTGTCGCAAATGTCATCTCTTATATTGTTGATACAGAATTCGATAAGGGCTTGGTCAATGGGGCGAACGGAGTCGACCTTTCCAATTTCACTAAGAGCCTCATCAACGGTTTTCGGTGCTTCCTCCACCTGACTCAATCTTCCGGTGTCGATGGTTTCAAGGTTGTCCTGAAGGTTATCTGTATAATCTGTGAGTGCATATTTATAAAAGAAGGCAAGTGCCGCAATCAAAAGGAGTGTTGCCAAAATATTGAACAACGGACTGCGGAACAAATTGTTTTTACGACGCATCTTTTTTCCTCCGAAAAATGTATTTATGACATACAAGCTATATTATATCAAAAATGAAACATTCTGTCAATAGATATTTTCATTTTAAGAGGTTTTTATCTGATGATTTTTCGATTTTTTGGTTAAATGGTACAAAAATTGCGAAGTTTTTTTGTTGAAAAAGAGACCTTAAAAGTTTGTGCAAAGTGGAAAAAAACTATTGACTTTTTTTGGAAGCTACTGTATAATATTATAATAGAAAACATAGTATTTCATTTCGTATTTTTGACGCTTCAAAGCGTCTGAAAATAAATTTTTCATACTGAAAGGACACACAAAATGAAATTCAGAAGAATTTTGAGTCTCGTTCTCGCATTGCTTATGGTAATGTCAACATTTGCACTTGGTGCATTTGCAGATGAACAGACACTCCAGGACACAAAGTCGGTTGCTATCAAGTACGGCACACCCGTAGTTGACGGCCAGCTCGACGAAATTTGGGAAACTGCTGTCGCAATTGATTTCCCTTATGACCGTAACGATAGCAGCGAAAGCAACATTGCTGCTGCTCTCGAAACACCTGTTGACCATTGGGCAAAGGCTCTTTGGGATGACGCAAATCTTTATGTATACATCCGTGTTTATGACGATAGTGTATATGTTGATGATGCTATTGCTTCTTATAACAGAGACGGTATTGAAGTATACTTCGACGAGGCAAATAATAAGGCATTCAATAACACAGGTCTCCGTCAGCCTTGCATCAATCCCACAGTGGACGGCAACGGTAAGTGCAATAAGATCGCAGAGGTTACTGCATATAAGACATTCATCAACGAGGCAGAGGGATACTATGATGTAGAGGTTTCTCTTCCTTTCAATAATGTTGATGCTGAAAACGGTGTTGTTATCGGCTATGATGTTTCTATCAACGGAAACAGCACAGGCGCAGACAAGCGTGACAACTGCTGGTCTTGGAATGACCGCACAAATGTAAGCTACAAATATTCCGTATATCTCGGCAACGGCGTTCTTGAGGGTAAAGAGGGCGAAGGCGTTGAGGTTACAAAATATGATGTAACTTATGATGCAAACGGCGGCGCAGGCGCTCCCGAGGCTCAGAAGAAGGTTGAGGGACAGGCACTCACACTTTCTAATGTTAAGCCTACTTGGCCCGGATATACATTCAAGGGTTGGGCAACAAGTGCTGCAGGCGAGGTAGCTTATGCTGCAGGCGCACAGTACACAGAGGATGCTCCTCTTACACTTTATGCTGTTTGGGAATTTAGCCTTGATACATCTAACCGCACTCTTCCCGAGGGCGCAGAGAAAAAGGCAGAGGGCTGGGTTCTTAACAGAGAACTTGCTGAAACACAGGTTAAGTGGGAGATCTACACACTCGGTGAAGACACTGTTCTTAACTTCACACTTTGGCCCGAGGAAACCGAAAAGGTTGCAACAAGTACTATTTACACTGTAAATCCCGAAAACGGTAAAGATATCGGATATAGCACATTTGGCAAGCAGGCATGGGCTGCTGCTCTTACCGGTGAAACAGACGGTGAAGGAAACCCCGTGACATATAGACATAAGATTACTAAGGCAGTTATTGGCGATGGAATAAAACAGCTTACCACAGTATTCGGCGGTATGGGCAAGGTTGCTACGGTTGAAATTCCTGCTACTCTTAACAACCTTAACGGTCCTGTATTCGAGAGTGCAGGTGCGCTGAACTCGATTTATGTAAAGGGAAATGCACCTGTTGAAGGTCATCTTGATCTTTCCAATATGACATATATCGCAGGCTACTGCTTCGATGGATGTAAAAAGATTACAAGCGTTACTCTTAACGAGAATTTCACAAAGGATATTCTTACTGAAACATTCAAGGCAACAAGTATTACCGAAATCGAAATTCCCGCAGGAGTGCCAAGTATTAAGAATTTGGCATTTAGCGGTGTTTCCGCACTGACAAAGGTTATCGTTAACGGAAGCGAAACCGTTATCGGTGATTATGCTTTTGCTAACAACACAGATCCCACCAAGGATGGTTATAAGAACTATATCGGTCAGATCACAATCGTTGCTCCCGTAGGTTCAAAGGCTGAAGAGTTCTGCACAACACACGCAGACACAGGTATTAAGTTTGAGGCACTTACAGACGAGCCTGATGAGCCTGAAGAGCCCGAGGTAAACATTCCCGAAATGCCTGATATGCCCGTTGACGCTGCTACAGGCGATTTCGCAGAAAAAAATGATCTCCAGTGGACATTCGATGCTACAACCGGTCTCCTTGTTATCCACGGAACAGATACAGTTCTTGAAATGGACTATAATATCTCTTGGAACGGTAAGCATGAGAAGGATACAGACGGCGATGGAACAAAGGAAGTTCTCGCAGCACTTCCTTGGGTAGACGGAACTATCAAACAGGCTGATATTAAGGAAGTTGTCATTGCTGCTCCTATAGTTAAGGTTGGCGGCTATATGCTCTCCTATCTGAGAAATGTAACAAAGATCACAATTCCTACAACTCTTACAGACCTTTCTGCAAGCGGAGCACTTTCCTATTCTGATTCTCTTACAACAATTGTTGTAGCAGGCAATGAGGCTGAAGAGGGCGTTATCGACCTTTCATGTGTAACAAAGATCGGTAGCTATGCACTTGACGACGCTTTCAAGGGCGAAACTGTTAAGATCCTCACAGGCGATGTTGAATCTTTCAGTGCTGTTAAGTTCCTTCAGACAGTTGCTTCTGCTGAGATTATGCTCAAGCCCGACACACCTCTTGATGCATGGGCAACAAAGTATAAGAACGGCGATTTCGCAGAAAATGCTGATATAGGTAAGAACCTCACATTTACATATTACAGCGATGATGAAGGTGGAGATGAGCCTATCATTCCCGAGCCTCCCGTAGATGAGAATATCGTAAGCGGTAACATCATCGGTGGATGGCATCCTACTCCCGATACATTCCAGGAGACAACAAATAACCTTTGGACTCTTGACAGAACAACAGGTGTTCTTACAGTTACTTCCAACAAAACAGGTTGGAACGAGGTTGGTAAGGCTGCATTTGAGGGTAGCTGGGCGGACTATGTAAAAGAGATCAAGGAAATTGTTCTTGTTGGTAATATTGCTAAGCTTACAGACAATGCATTTGTCGGTATGTCTAATCTTAAGAAGATCACAATGCCCGCAACGGTCGCTCAGGCTGACTACGGAGCAATTTCCGGTTGTACATCTCTTGAAACGATCTGCATTACAGGTCAGGTTGAGATGCCCGGTGTTCTTGACTGCTCATCTATCGTAGGTAGCGGTGCGGCAGGCGGAAGCTCATTCACAAAGGTTAAGGTATTCGTTGGAAATACAAAGTCAACTGCAATGATTATCAGCGATGTATATTCTGAATCAAGACCTCTTGTTCGTGAAAATCTCCCTGATAATCTCACAACAATTTATGGCTCCACAGAGTACCTTGAGGCATTCTGCGAGGCAAACGGACTTGAGTTCGTTCCTTTCGGAAAGACTTCCAATAAGGCAGTTGCATGGACCATTGAAGACGGCGTTCTCACCGTTGTTGGTGAGGGTGCAGTTGCAGGCCTTGGCGATGCTATTGCGGCATATGCAGAGGATGTAACAGAGGTAGTTGTTCCCGATACAATCACAGAGATGGCTGATGGCGCATTTGCAGCTCTCACAAATCTCGCTGTTGCAACATTCAAGGGCGATGCTCCCGCAGTTGCTGAAGGTGCTAAGCCTTTCGGTGAAAAGGAAGAGGGCTTCAAGGTTGTTGCATCCGAGAGCGCAGAGGGCTTTGAGGGCGAAACATGGTGCGGATATGCACTTGAGCTTCTTACCTATGTAAGCGGCGACCCCAACGGTGACGGTGAGGTTGACATTCGCGATGCAGTGCTTCTTGCACAGTATCTTGCAGGCTGGGAGGTTGAGCTTGATCTCCTTGCAGCTGACTGCAACGGTGACGGCGAAGCAGATATTCGTGACGCAGTTCTTCTCGCACAGTATCTTGCAGGTTGGGATGTTGACCTTGTAGGTCCTTCCGCTCCCGATACTCCCGATACACCTGACACCCCCGACACCCCCGACACACCCGATACACCTCCCGTTGAACCCGAAGATCCTACATTCGGTGACAACGAGATCGAATCCGATAAGGTTGTTGACTAATAAATTTTTTGGACGGCTCTATATGAGCCGTCCTTTTTTTTGCTTTAAATCGTTTCTTGTTATCATTTAACAAATTTTTGCTTTATTTTTTGTCAATGTAGACAAAAAAACACAATAAATAACAAAATGATATTGCATTTTTTGTAAGTATATGGTACAATCATTTCGTATTGTTCTATACAAATAAAAAAAGAAAGGATCAAAAAAATGAGAACAATTTTAAAAAGCTCTTTGAGCCTTGTTTTAGCTCTTATGATGGTGATTTCTCTCGTTTCAATTCCCGTTTTTGCGGCAGACCTCACCAGTATTACAGAGCTTGACATTTCAAAATGCCAAAAAATCTATTTTAAAGGTGAAACAAACAAGGATTTCACCAAATATGAGGTCGGGGAGGAAATGGTTTTCACCATGACCCTCTATGCAGACAATGTACAGATCAGTGCCCCATATTTTAAGTACACGATAACGGGCGATGACGGTTATTCCACTTCGGGATATGCCGATGCCACAAGCGGTACAGTTGTGCTTAAGGCAAAGGCAACCAAGGTCGGAGGTGTCAGAGTGGTTGTTGAGCCGGCTGATGCGGACAAAAAGGTTATTTCCGATACAAAGATCACAAAATTCGAGGGCGGCGCAATTGCAGGTGCGGCTGATGTTAAGACAACATATGCAGAGCCACTTGATTTTGATGAATTTTGGGCAGGCAAGCTTGCAGAGCTTGATGAATGCGCTCCCAATCTTTTCTCAATTGAACAGATAGATTCTTCTAACAGCAATTTCGATACATATATCGTAAAGGTCAATTGTATCGGAAGACCCGAAATGATTGCAACAAATGCAACATGGACAGCGGGTATTCTTACTGTGCCGAAAAATGCGGCTGCAGGTTCACTTGGCTTCCGCCTTACATTCCAAGGCTATGGTGTAAGTTCAGCGGGAAGAAGCAACAATAACGGATATGTAACATTTGCGGTTTGTGCTCACAGTATGGAGCAGCTTCAGCCAAGCGAATATTATAATAAGGCTACGCTTGGGCTCAATGACTATGGATTCAAGGTCAATGAAAATGTTGATCCCAATACATCATATTTCACATATATGCTCCTTCGTGATGTTCAGGCTGTAAGATTCCTTAAGAAGTATTTCGGTGCTGAGGGTGGTGAGGCTACCTTTGGCGGTGTTAATACCGGCGCTTGGAAGGGACTTTGGAACGGTCAGGATATTTATGTAAGCGGCGGAAGCCAGGGCGGCTTCCAGTCTGTTGGCGTTGCTGCACTTGACAGTGATGTAACTTATGTAAATGTTAATGTTCCGTGGTTTGCGGATGTTGCGGGTAATACCGTTTCAACAAGGATCCAGTCCACATTCCGTCCCACATATGCAGACGGTCTCCGTTATCTTGATACAGCTCTTCTTGCAAAGAGAATAAAGGCTCCTAAGGTTGATATCACAGCAGGTGCGGGTGACCCTCTTTGTACGATGTATGCGGTTCAGGCAATATATAACAATCTTAATGTTGATAATGCTTCGCTCAGATTCAGACAGGGCGGAACGCATAGCTCAACAAACACATATCCTATAGATTTCACTCAAAAAAAGACAAAGGATAGCGTATCTGTTCCCACAGATGCATTTGTCGTAAGCGATTTTGATTCCGAAACCTTCAAGGATGCTTGGTTTGCTCTGACAGGCAGAAATGCCGTTATAGTTGAATCTGCTCTCGATTTTTCTGCAAGTCATGCAAAAAAGGTCTATATTGACATTGCCGATTTTGCCGGTGTTACAGACGGTGGAAAATCATATGATGAGCTTTATAATGAATATTCGGCAAAAGCTGATGAGGTTGGTGCTGATGTTTATGCTATCGGCTATACAGGCGAGATTTCTGCTCCCAATAATGCTCATAAGGCTTCTCTGAAGCTTGCAACCGAGGCTGAATCGGATATTTATCTTGTTGCTTTTGGCGAAAATGCCGAGAGTGAAAAGGCTTTGGCAGAAGCTGTTGCAACTAATCTGGCGGGTGCGATCTTTGGTGATCAGCCGATGAAGGATATTGATTACCGTCTCGTTTCCGAAAACGGTGTTGTCAGCTCAATGATAGCTCTTGCAAATGATCTGAATAATGTTGAAGTATATCCAGTTACTGCTCCTTGCTATGCAATGAAAAATGCGGGAATTTCAACAATTTATAAGTCACCTGCCGAAACAGGAACAGAAAACGGAAGTGTCACACTTCTTGCAGACGGTGTAAGCAAGACCTTTGATGTTCTTGAAGCAAGCGAAATTGACGCTTTCGGTGAAGATGCAGGCGTTGAATTTCTTCTTAAGAATGGCATTTTGAATATTTATGGTGATGATATCGCTGAGGATGCAGAATATGCGTGGAACGCTTATATGTCAAGCGTTTCCGAGGTCGTTCTTAGTGACGGTATCAAATCAATTCCCGCAAATGCTTTTGATATGCCGGAGGACTCAAAGATCACAGTTCCTTTCTCTGTAGAAAATATTTCCGATGATGCGTTCTGCGGAAAAACAGATTTCACTATCGTTTCCTATGATGCAAGTGCTGCACAGAGCTTTGCTGAGGCTAACGGTTTGCCCTTTGAAAGCCTTGGTGTACGCTATATTACAGGTAATGTAATTGCATATTATCAGAATAGCGTTATGGCAAATAACCTTTGGAAGTTCGATACATCCACAAAGGTTCTTACTATCACATCAAACAAGAGCGGATATAATGAATCCGGTGCGCAGGACAGTAAGGAAGGCAACTGGCAGAGCATTCTTAAGGAAATTGAAGAAGTTGTTCTTGTTGGCAATATTGCAAAAATAACAGGTAAAGCATTTAACGGTGCAACAAATCTTCGCAAAGTGACTATGCCTGCGTTGGCACAGATTGACAGTGGCGCTTTTTACGGCTGTGTGAATCTCGAGACTATTTGCGTAACCGGTCGCCCATGTATTGAGGGTGTGCTTGATTTCGGCTCTATCACAGGCTCAAATGAAATAGGCTCAAGCTCATTTGCTAAGGCTGATGTATTCAACACCACTGTTAAAGCAAATGGAATTGTTCTCGGTTCTAAATTTTCCGAAACAGCTCCTCTTGTACTTGGAAATCTTCCCAATAACATCGGTAAGATTTATGGAAGTACAGATTATCTTGCGGGATTCTGTGAGGAGAACGGGGTAGAATTTGTTCCTTTTGGCAGATCTTCCGACAATGCTTTCTCATGGACAATTGAGGATTCTACTCTAACGCTTTACGGTGAAGGTATTCTCAATAACCTTGGTGCTGAAATAGATAAGTTTGCTTCAAAAGTCAAAAAGGTTATTATTCCGAAGAATGTTGTTGAGATCGCAGACGATGCTCTCGCAGCACTCACAAAGCTTAACAGTGCCGTTTTTGAGGGCAATGCTCCGAGAGTTGCAAACGGTGCGAAGCCTTTCGGCGAGCAGGGAAGTCATTTTGTGATTTGTCCCGCAGAGGGCGTCGAAGGCTTTGAGGCAGACACATGGTGCGGATATGCTGTTTATAATGCCACATATGTTTCCGGTGATATCAATGATGACGGCGAGATCACTGTTGCCGATGCAGTACTTCTTGCACAGTATCTTGCAGGCTGGGATGTTGAGATCAATGCGGATGCCGCAGATTGCAACGGAGACGGTGAGATCACTGTCGCCGATGCAGTACTTCTTGCACAGTATCTTGCAGGCTGGGAGGTTGATCTCGTTGGACCTTCAGCTCCCGTGATACCCGATGATCCCGATCCCGACCCCGATCCCGATCCCGATCCCGATCCTGACCCAGATCCTGATCCTGATCCGGAGGAATCCGAAGACAATGAGGTTGAAGAGGACGATTTGCTCGGAGATAACTATTAAAAATCAGGACTGCCGCATTGCTGCGGCAGTCCCTTTTTTGAAAAATTATTGGGATAATTGCTCAAAAAATGTTTCTCGGCATTCTATGAGTTACGAACTCAAAAGACGCCAAAATTAAAATTTTAGGAGGATAGAGGATAAATTACTTTGTTTTGATGGAGTTCTCGTAGGACTCGATCATCTTCTTAGACATGACACCCGTACGACTTCTACTCCGTGCATTGAGCTTTTTAAGCCATTTTTCGGTGCTTTTGCCCGTAAATATCTTGATTTCAAGCTTCGCCGTATCATCATCTGTTAATGTGACAAAGATTTTGTCAATATATTGGGCTACGAATTCGTT
>JAFXAN010000097.1 GCA_017517035.1 Clostridia bacterium | reverse complement strand
GACACGCTGGCAGACATCGAAAAAGGTAGGAATATTTTTCGTTCTTACATTCGTCGGCGTACTCGGTACGACAGAGTGTAAGAACGGAAAAAGCAAGTAAGCACAAGGCTTTCCTTTAGATTGCCTTGTGCTTCTTTTTGATTTTTATTTTTTCTCTTTTATTTAACTTTTTTATCTTTACTATTATCTACTTGCGGTATTACAGCTTTTTCGACAGTCTGAATAAAGAGGCTGATTTTCAGCCTCTTTATTTTGCAATGATGAAAACCGACACCGATCATCTTATTTCTTATCCGAACGACCCACAGCATCAAGCTTTGCCTGACGGCGGTTCTTGACCTCATCCGAAATCGGGGCAATTTCGCCTGCCGCCTGGAGTGCTTGTCTTGTAAGCAGAGGACCGACAAGCTCATAAATAAGCACCGCAAAAAGCGTGATATTTCTGATGAGATTTCCCTCTGCCGCACCGAGCTGTGCCGCAGCGGTTGCGCACATTCCGAGAGCAACGCCCGCTTGAGGAAGAAGAGTAATTCCAAGATATTTGCATATCTGAGGCTCGCATTTTACAAGCTTTGCACTGCCGAATGCACCAAAATATTTTCCGAGAGAACGGAAAATAATATAAACAACACCGATTATGACGATCGCACTTTCGGCAAACACTCCAAGCTCAAGCTCTGCGCCGCTGATAACGAAGAAGAGAGCGAAAAGAGGTGATGTCCATTTGTCGGAAGCCTTCATCAGATCCTCGGAAAGAGGACAGATGTTGCAGAACACCGTTCCCAGCATCATGCAGGTGAGAAGCGACGAAAAATGAATATGCACAGGGCCGAGATCAAATTTCAGCATCGAAAGTGCAGCTGTGAGGAATACCACAGCGGTTGTGAGATTGAGACGGTTTGTGTTTGAATTAAAGAGCTTTTCCAGCATTGTGAGCACCCAGCCCATTATTGCGCCTAAAATAAGCGAGCAGGTGATCTCAACGAGGGGATTCACGATGATGGAGAGAATGTCCATCTCGCCGCTTACCATTGTTTTTGCGATTCCGAAGGAGACAGCGAAAACCACAAGTCCAACAGCATCATCAAGAGCAACGATGGGAAGGAGCAGCTTTGTAAGCGGACCCTTTGCCTTATACTGACGGACAACCATGAGAGTTGCCGCAGGAGCGGTTGCGGTTGCGATAGCACCGAGTGTGAGGATCTGAGGAATGCTGATCTTTCCCGGCATCAGACAGTAAACTCCGAAAAGAGCAAGATCAACAAAGAGCGTTGCCACAAGTGCCTGGAGAATACCGATCACAAGAGCCTGCTTTCCGGTCTTCTTAAGCTCGTTTAAGCGAAATTCGTTTCCGATGGAAAACGCTATAAAGCCCAGTGCAACATCCGAAATTATACCCAGATGCTCAACAGATTCCATATTGGCAAAGCCAAGACCGTCGATTCCGAGAGCACCGAGACAATACGGACCTATAAGCACGCCCGCAATGAGATAAGCCGTTACAGACGGGAGCTTGAGCGGCTTAAAAAATCTGGTCATTATTAGACCTGCAAGAAGAGCGATTGATACTGATAATAATGTGTTCACTTTCTAAACTTCCTTTTTAAAAAATTACATAAATTAGGCGTGACTGCAGATCTGCCAATCACGCCCACATATGATACCACAATTGTCGCTTTTTGTCAATAGGAAAAACAAATTTTTTTCCTATTCTATTATAGTATACTCAAAAAGCTCAAAATGGAGCTTTGTCCCGATATCAACTCCTGAGGGAAGCAGTGCAAGAGCGATAAAAACCTCGCCGTTTTCCGGCTTTCCTATCTCAGAAAGATAGGCATATTCGCCCTCGATTTTTGTAATGATAAGATCCTTCGGCTCCATTATTTTCCCTTCCTTTTTTCCATATAGTCGGAAATAACACAAAAATTATTTGTCATAAGCGTGTCGATTCCCATATCAAGGAATTTTTCCGCTTCTTCTGCCGTATCTGCAGAGCAAATATTGCAGATAAGTCCCGCTTCCTTTGCCCTTTTGACGGTGGCAATATCAAGATCATTCTTTGACAACTGAACCTTCGAGCATTTATGCTTCAGAGCAATGTCAATATGCGAAGGCTCGGAGACGGTGAAACATCCGGGAATATCGGGTGCAATTTTCAGCAGAGCTTCAAGGGTGCTTTCGCAGGATGTGGAAAAATACAGATATTTTCTGCAATCGTATCTATCTGCCATCGAAACGGTCTTTTCAAGCATATTGTATTCAAAATCCGTCTCGCATTTTGATTCTATATGAATATTCATAATGGCGTGACATGAAAATTTCTTCAAAATATCCTCAAATCGGGCGATTTTCAGACCTTTATATGCATCCCCGAATTTAGCTCCGAGATCAAGCTCAAGGGCATTTACCGGATCATCACGGGTGGCAACGATCTCTCCGTCCTTTGTGAAACAAAGATCAAAGCTTATCTCCTCGGCACCGAGAGCAACCGCCGCACCGAGGGCGGGAAGGCTGTTTTCGGGAGCGGATGCGCAAATGCCTCTGTTTGCGCAGATGCGTGGATACGGCATAATAGTCTCATTTCTAACGATGGCACTGCCGCCCGGGCGATACTGCCAAGGGTTTCTGCCAAATTCGATATATTCATAGTGAGGCGCAAGTGCTCCGCCAAAGCCCGCAGGCTTATAATATTTGTCTCTCGGGTCAAATTCTGCGCTTCCGATACCCACATCACTGCGCATATTGACAAGCATTTCGCCCTTTGGTGTGACGATCATACTCGCTCCGCAGATCTCGGATGTGGGAGAAAGGCTCACCGAGGCTCTCACAAGATGCGCATTGCAGTTATAGGCGCAGAAGCGTCCCATGATCTCAAGTGCGCTGTGGCTGTCGCTTCTCTGCAGAGAGCAGCCGATTATGATATCCACATTCTCTCTTGCAATGGCGGCAAATGCCTCATAAAAATAGAAATCATAGCAGGTGAGGAAGCCGTATCTTATGCCCTCATATTCAAGGACATAGGGCTTTGAAAACTCTCTTGTATAATCGCTGTCAAGATGAAGATCAAAAAGCTCGGAGGGGGGCAGATGCTTCTTAAAATATTTGCCGATGAGAGCACCGTCACGGCCAAAGCCATATGTGGTGTTTCTATAACCTGTTTCGGTTTTGGAAAGAGCGTTGACAAAAAGCACCGCATCGCATCTTTTGGCGGTTTCCGAGCATTTTTCGAGCAAAATATCTATGTACTTCGAATGAAGCTCATATGTGTCCTCCCAGAAGGAAGTTTTTGTGGGAACATCGCTATATTCGGGCAGCACGATCAGATCCATACTGTCATCGCACTCCTCAAGATATTGAATCTTTTTCTCAAAAAGGCTGTCCGCATCCGAAATATCCATGGAATAGGGCACCTGAATTACACTTGCTTTCATTTTGTCTCCTGTTTATTATTTTTTGCACTGTCTGTGCGGTATATTTTTATAAAGAGCGGGATCGCACATAGGGGAAACAGCATTCCGATGAGAAGTCCCAGCTTCATGCCAAGCTGATCCGGTGAGAGGGAAAGAGATACGGCAAGCTCCGAGATTGTCGGATTTGCAATGGAAAAATCGGTGATAAGTCCAACGAGCTGCGGCCCTATAGATGCACCAAGGTCACCGCCCGCCGCCATGAGGGCATATAGAAATACTCCGGCAGATGGGAAACGATGCTCCATAACGATAAGATTTCCCGGCCACATCATCGAGGTGCAAAATCCTGTCATGGCACAAGCGATAAGACCAATTAGGGGTATATTGCTCACGGCCGCCGTAAGATAGCAAACAGAGGTGCTTACAGCGCAGAAAATCAGAACTTTTCCAATATTTTTACCGTGTTTTGCATACATAGTTCTGCCGATTCCGAGAGTGAGTCCGAAAAGTGCAACACCGAAAATATCTCCCATTGTTTTTGGAATGCCGAGTGCATTTTCAAGATATCCGGAGCTCCACTGCGCCATGGTGCATTCTGCCGCACCGCCAAGGAATATGGCTAAAACGCAGGCAAGAAGCCGCCTGTCACGAAGCATGGAGAGCGCACCCGAAGCCTTTTCCGGAGTTTTCATTTCGGGAATTTCAGACCTTGTGAAAAGAAGAGCGGAAAGGATTGGAACACACATAAGTATCAGCGCAAGATAATGCCAGCTTTCCCTTCCAAGAAGGAAAAGGAAGGTGCTTGCAAAGATTATCATGAAAAATACTCCCCAGGCATAGATGGAATGGAGCTTGCTCATTTCCCTATCGGGATCATCCGATGGAATTGCGGCAATAACGGGGCTAATCAGCACCTCCGCAAAACCGCTTGCGGCAGAGAAGATCACGGTGCCAAGTGCTATCCAAAGATAGGCATTTTCGGGGAAGAAAAAGGGCATAAGAGCATAAATGAGAAGTCCGAGAGCGGCAAGTGCCGGCGTTAGCCTTACAGCCATCGGAATATTGAAGCGATGCGAAAAGAAAGAAAATATAAGGTCGATTATAAGCTGTGTTGAAAAATTGATCAGCACAAGAAGCCCCAGAAGGGAATAGGAAATTCCGTAAAGCTCTCTGAATGTCAGAAAGAGAAGCGGCGAGAGATTTCCAACGATGGACATGGTGACATTTGTCGTATAACAAGCATATTTAAGTGTTTTAAAAGATTTCATTTTTCCTCGATCTCACATATAAGATATAAATATTTTATCACATAAAAGATAATTGTCAATAGCTTTGAAAAGGATTTTTTCGGTTTTAATGCGCAAAATATACATAATATATAAAAGTTTTCAAAAAATCATTGACAATATTGTGTTTATAATGTAAAATATTGAATATAAAGAATTTGGAGGTCAGATATGGATAACAATACCCCCGAAATGAATGTTCAAAACACCGAAGAGGCAGTTGAGAAAAAAACAAAAAAGAAAAAAAAGGGGAAAACTCCCCCGAAAACCAGTGATCTTATCAAAAAAATGCACAGAACTTTAAAGATACAGACAGCTTGGATACTCATCCTCTCTCTTGCAGTCATCGGGCTTGCAGGCTGCGTTTTCTCGGATGTTATCATTTATAATGTGGCAAAAATCTATATAAATAAGGGCAATATCGAGCAGGGCGTTTCGCTTCTCAATAAGATCCCCGATTATTCACAGACAGCGGTTCTTCTTGACGATTATAAGTATACCGTCAAGGGCAATGTTATAAGATTCGGCTCATATGAGCAGGATGGTGACACATCAAACGGCGCAGAATCTCTTGAATGGATCGTTCTTGATTATGATGCGGAGGAAAAGAAAGCTCTGATCATGACGCTCTATGCCATTGATGCGGTGATCTATAAGGACAGCTACGGTGCGGCAACTTGGGAGAGCAGCGATGCCCGCAGATGGCTCAACCGTGATTTTATCAATAAGGCATTCAAGGGCAATGAGCTTGGAAGGATCCTTGAGAGTGATATCGAAACTCCGAACAATCTGAAATTCAAGACCAAGGGCGGAAATGTTACCGCCGATAAGGTCTTCCTTCTCAGCGATGCCGAGTTCAATAAATATCTGAAGGGCACAGACAAAGCCATAGGATATACAACACAGTATGCAAGAGATAACGGTGTTCAGTCCGGACCTATAAGCGGTACCAGCGTTTGCTGGCTCCGCACTCCCGGTGAGAGCCTTGTTTATGTTTCAACTGTCAGCTATGTTGGCGAGCTTAATTCAATGGGTGTTTATACATATTCTTATTCCTGCGGCGTAAGACCCTGTATGTGGGTAAGCGTTGAAGGATGATTGAACAACAAAAGGGTGCTGTCTCATTGAGAGACGGCACCTTCTGTTTATGATTGATTTTTCAGACAGTAATTTATCGGTGAGGGAGTTTCGCCTCTGCGGAGGCGACCGACGCCGCCGTCGGCTCGCGCGACCTTTTAAAAAAGGTCGATCAAAACTTTGAAAAAGGAAATTTTTATTGTTGTTTATCTGTGTTTCTACGGAGAATTGTTGTGAGTTTTATGTAGAAAAACAAACATCAACCCCACACTCGTCATCCTGAACGAAGTGAAGGATCTATGAACGCTAAAGG
>JAFXAN010000096.1 GCA_017517035.1 Clostridia bacterium | reverse complement strand
GCGTCACGCGGATGTGGACGAGTTTATCCGTCGCTTGAAAAGCTATATCGGTGTTCCTGAGCTGACGCGAGAGATGTGTATGGAGCTGATCGAATTCGTCACCGTTGACGAGTGCCCGGGCAAGTATAGCAAAGAGCCCCGAGAAATCCACATCTACTATAAGCTCATCGACAAGAACCAATCAAAGCCTACCCATAAGATGTGACGATTTTTGATGTTCACTACGGCGAATATCTACAGCCACCTCGATGCCGTGACGAAAGCAGACACCGGCGCGGCAATAAGTAAAGCATTGGGGTAAAAAGGGCATAAGGAAAGGGTTGACCGCAAGGTCAGCCCTAAGTCTGTCGTCATTAAAGAACAAGATTTCCCTCAAAATCTATCTTGTAATAATTATTTTCAAAGTCATATAAGTGAATGTAATTGCCTTTTATTTCAAATGGTTTTTTACCCGAAACAGAGGCAAAAATATCTTTTCCTGAAAAAGACCACTTTTTAATCAAGTTTCGGTCTAACATAGTGATTTCAAATTCACCGTACAAAATATAACCTTTTTCAATTCTATATATTGCAAAATTACTACCGAAGCAATCCAATTCTATATGACGCACCATAGCACCGTCAGTAATATTGATTTGAGTTATAATACTGTCTTGCAAAATAGTTAATGTATCTCCCTCAAGCACTGCGCAATCACTGTCGTATATATAGTAAGGGCCTATTAATGCAATTCTTAAATCTCTTTCAAGCAACTTTATATGTATAGAAAAGGTTTTTGAAAAATCGCCCTTTTTATTGTTGCAAGGATTAAGTACAACATCGTATAAACGATTATCTGTGGAGTCCAAAGTATAAGTTTCGTCGATGCTTATTTCAATATAGCATTTTTCATTTTGTAAAACCATATTCTCCTCCGATAAACTAATCTAACAAGTGCATGTATGAAAAAGACCGCAATTCGTGAGAATTGCGGTCTTTTGGCGGAGAGAGAGGGATTCGAACCCTCGTGTGCTTTCGCACAAACTGATTTCGAGTCAGCCCCGTTATGACCACTTCGATATCTCTCCGTATTTGGTTGTGTTTGAATTTTGCACGGCTTTTGCAAGGCCGAGGGGAAAATGCATTCATTCAAAATTCAAGAAAAATGAAGCATTTGGGAGATGTTGCGAGAAAATAAGAGCTTTCGCAAGTTGCGGAGTGATAAGCTCGCCTACCTTTCGAGTCAGCCCCGTTATGTTCTGTTTCGGTGACTGTTATCTCCTAACAACGAGAATTATTATACCATACATCTTTATTTTTTTCAAGTCTTTTTTGGAAAAAACATAAAAATAATTTTGTTTTTCTATAAATAAAAAAAATCGGTTGACTTTTGAACGGATTTGATGTATAATTCAAGCAGCTTAGTGATCGGAGGACGATAAAATGGAGCTAAAAAAATATTTATGCGTTGATGTTCCCGAAATAAGGGTACAGGGAAGAGTCAGCAGCAGAAAAACGAGTGGTATTCCACTTTTTTGGACAGGATCTGCAATAGAATTCAACATTACAGGCCGAGAGCTTTGGCTGGAATACACCTGTAGCGGTGACTCATATATTCGTATCGAAATTGACAAATTCGATATGTACCGTTTTCCCCTTGAGGTTGGCACACATAAGGTGTGCATAATGCGTGGGTTCTCATCTGAGGATGTAAAAAATATTCGCATTTTCCGTGAAACTCAGGCTTCGGGGACGATCATAACTCTCGATGCGCTTTATTCGGACGGAGAATTTGAGCCGCTTCCCGAAAGAAAATATAAGGTTGAAGTCTTTGGAGACAGTGTAACGAGCGGAGAAGGGCTTGCGGGTGCGGTGTGCCTTATGCATTGGATTCCTGCGGTTTTCAGCTGCAGAGGAAATTACGGGCTTCTTGTTGCGGATGCTCTTGATGCAGACTGGAGCATTGTTTCGCAAAGCGGATGGGGAATCTTTACCGATTGGCGCAACAACCGAAACAATGCAATACCTCGTTATTATGATTATGTTTGTGGAATGGTCAAAAACGACAAAGCGGTTGAGCTGGGGTCGACCGACATATTTGATATCGAAAATGATAAAACCAATATTACGATAATAAACCTGGGAGGAAATGATAACAGCGCTTTTGGCGGCGGCGAGCCATGGGTTGATGAAAATGGAGTTCCGCATAAGATGAAGCGTCCGGACGATCTTCATCTCATCACCGAGGCGGTCTATAATTTCTGTTTGCATATCAGACGCCGCAACAAAAATACGGTCATTCTGGTTTGCCACAATATGCTTACCGACGGCCTTGATCCGCAGATAATTGAGGGCGTTGAAAAGTTCAAAAATGACACCGGTGATACAATGGTGCATACGGTTCTCATTCCGAGAGCATCAAACGAAATGAAAGGATCGAGAAACCATCCCGGCGCAAAGGCTCACGCGCTTTATGCCGAGGCGATAATTGCAAAGCTGAAAGAAATTTTATAAAAAGAAGCGGCTCGCAAGAGCCGCTTTGCTTTTTACTGACAATTTTCGATAAACTTAACGATATCGCCAACAGTTGTGAACTTGTGAATATCGTCATCGGGGAACTGAACATCAAATTCGTCCTCGCAACGCATAGCAAGATCCATCAGCTCAACAGAGTTGATGCCGAGGTCCTGAGAAAGGTCACTGTCCATTGAAATATCGGATTCCTTGATATCGAATTCATCGACGAGCATAGCTTTGATCTTTTCGTACATTGTAAAAACCTCCGTGGCAATATAGCCATAATATATTTTTATTTAATTTTGAATCTCTGAATTTTTTTTGAGGTCGTTCTCTCAAAAGGTTCATTTCGAAGCTCGACCTGCCTGATCTGTTTATATGATGGGAGCGACTGATTGATCGTTGCAATTTCAGCCTTCATCATTTCATAGATCTCATCATCATTCTTGCCATCAAGAATTTCCATATTGGGAACGCATATTGCGGTGATGGTCGGTTCTCCGGCTTCGTTTTCTCTTGCCATAACAACAGATTCGAGAATGATGTCGATGGGTTCAATATATTCCTCGATCTCTTCGGGGAAAACATTTTTGCCGTTTGAAAGAATGATGACATTTTTCTTCCTTCCGGTGATATAAATATATCCGTCCTTGTCCATCCTTCCAATATCGCCTGTTCTGAACCATCCGTCCTCTGTGAAGGCTTCCTCTGTGGCTTCGGGATTTTTATAATAACCCATCATAACATTATCGCCCTTGACAAGTATTTCGCCTGTTTCCTCACCGGGTGTCTTGTCGATCATAACGGTGCAACCCTGAACAGGCTGACCAACGCTCTTAAGTTTGACTTTACCAGCGCGGTTTACCGCAACGAGAGGTGCGCATTCCGTTATTCCATAGCCCTCAAGGATAGTAATTCCGAATGCATAAAAATCCTTTACAAGCTCGGGACTCAGCGGAGCACCGCCGCAGATTATACTCTTCAGATTTCCGCCAAAGGAATCAATGATCTCCTTGAAAAGCTTGCGGCGTACATCTATTCCGCAACCAAGAAGAACATTATCAAAGCCCATAGCGAATTTCAGCTTGCCCTCAATGCCTTTTTTCTTGACCTCGGCCCAGATTTTCTTGTGCATTGTTTCAGCAAAAAGCGGAACGAGCATAAGAGCATTGGGTTTGAAATTCTTGAAATTCTTCATAACATGCTTGAGTGAATCGTTTATTAGCACTTCTGCACCGATATTCATAAGTGCAAGATGTCCGCATGTCATCTCATATGTGTGATGAGGAGGAAGCACAGAAACAAATGTGTTTCTTTCATCATAGGGAGTTGACTGGCAAGAAGCATTTATAGCCGCTGTCAGATTTGCCGTGGAAAGCATAACACCCTTTGCAGTGCCCGTTGAACCGGATGTGAAAATGACAGCCGCCATTTTTTCGGGAACCACCTCGTATGAAGTGTATGTCTCATCACCGTTTTTCAGCGCATTTTTACCCAATTCTATGAAATCAAGAATAGAAATATTCATCTCATCCGAGGTGAAACCATCCTTTGGGTTGATTGCAACATAAAGCTTCACGCCGGGAAGAAGAGGCTTGATAGCTTCGATCTTTTCAGCGAGCTTTTCTGTATAGAAAACAGCCTCAACCTCAGCAAAATTCATAAAATAAGCAGTTTGCTCATTTGAAAGGTCGGGGTCAACAGGAACGATATGTCCGCCACCGTTTACAACGGAAATATATGTGGCGGTATATCTCGGATGTGTGTGTCCTATGACAGCAACACCTTTCCCCATAAGTCCTTTCAGTGCAAGAGCAGTACCGATCTGAAGCGTTTCGTGATAAAGACGCTTGTAAGAATACTTAAGTGTTTCACCTTTTTCGATGTAATGATAGAGTGGCTTGTGACCGAATGCGTCAGCGCCGCTTTTCACAAGATCACGAAGATCTTTAATTACCTTCGGTGCTTTAGCCCCCTTCAGGTTATTTACCATTCTCATTTTAAAAACTCCTATTAAAAAACATTACAAAATTACACACCAATCTGCTATATTGTAACACAAAGTAGTCAATATGTCAAGTATAATCTTAAAAATGTCGAACTTTGACAGGTATTGACTGAAAAGAGAAAAAAGTGTATAATAAACAAAAAAGCAAAAAAGGAGATGGTGAATATGGGAATTTTTTATCGGAAACCGTTTTTGCTTTGTTGCTTTTTTGTGATTATGGGCGCGATCATGATCATGACTTTTAATATTAAAACGACTGTTTTTATCCTGCTTGCCGAGATTGCTTTGTTGATCATTTTAGTTTTGGCATCAGTAATTCTGAAAAACAAAAGGCTTATTTTCTCGTTTGTGCTGCCGCTGATATGCGCTATCCTCTCGTCTTTGTATTTTGGAATTTATTTTCAAAGAAATGAGAGAATGATCTCTGAATATGTAGATGAAAATATTCACGAAATAGAAGCAATTGTTAATGAACGGTCTTATCTCAGTAATTTTTTCAGCTTATATAGTGCTGATTGTATTTCAATAGACGGTAAAAAGATCAAAACAGAGCTTCGGATGGAGGCTTCTTTTTATGTTGAGCTTGAGGCGGGGGACATAATCAAAGCAAATGTAATGTTTACCGAGCCGGATATGAAACTGTACAACAACTCAAAGGGGATATATCTTCGTGCCGAGATGTTACCGGAAGAAACCGAGAAGATAGGAGAAAAGATGACGGCATCATTAGCGTTTATGCATCTGCGCAATGTTCTTGTACAGAATGTATATGACAATATTGAGAGAGCTGAATCGGCAGGCTTGATATGTGCGATTTTTCTTGGAGACAGAGACGGTCTTTCACCTGAAGCAAAGCGTGATTTTTCTCGCACGGGAGGTTATCATCTTTTAGCACTTAGCGGATTGCATCTATCGATATTCTGTGTGGCGGTAAATATACTTTTGCGTGCATTCAGATTGAGAAAAGGGAAAAGAAATATTATTCTTGCCTTGGTGGTTGTTTTCTATGTGGCACTTACGGGCTTTCAGCTTTCGATGATTCGTTCTGCGATCATGCTTTTTGCTGCTTTTGGGGCGTATTATTTGCGATCTAAAAGTGATTCTGTTACGGCGCTTGCTTTTGCAGCGTCTGCTATAATCGTTTTTTCGCCTTCTTCTGTTTTGGATGGCGGTCTTTGGATGTCTGTTTTGGCTACCCTTGGAATACTTATTGCAGTTCCTTTTGAAACATTTGTCAGATTCAAACTGAGAAAAATTGAAAGGAAGGTTTTGAGAAAGATCGTTTCCTACATTACATCAATGCTGATTTTCTCAACTGCGGCAGGTAGCATGGTTTTTCCGCTTTCCTGGTATTATTTCGGCGGCATTTCGTTACTCTCTCCTCTAACAACATTGGTTCTGACAAACGCTGTTTCTTTTATTCTTGTTTGTACACCAATTGCAATGATGATCTCGTGGATACCTTTTCTTTCAGATATAGCATTTGGATTTGCGGATGTTGTTTCAAGGTTTGTTCTTTGGCTTTCTGAGATGCTCTCGAAAACAGAAAATATTTTCGTATCTCTTGAATATGATTTTGTACCTTATTTCACAGTGGTATTTTTCGGCATACTGTTTATATTACTTGCGGTGAAGCTCAAGCGCAAATGGATCGTCGCATTATTTGCGCTTATCGGCATCATATCCTTTTTCATACTTGAATACATTTCCATATACGATGAGCCTTTGACCTTGGAATATACAAATCTCGGAAAGAATGAGTATTTTTCGGTTTCGTTTGAAGGAAAAAATGTATTGATTGATGTTTCGGACGGCTCATATTCAAAGCTGAATACAGCAAGCAGTGATGCTATATCAAAAGGCTTTTGTGAGCTTGATGCGGTTATTCTTACACATCTTCATGGCCGCCATGTAAATTCTCTTGAGAGGCTATCCTCCTCATATATGGTAAGAAGTGTATATATTCCCGAGCCTAAAACGGAACAAGAGCTGACGATCGCAAATGAAATCGAAAATGTCATGGGCTTTGCCGATATAGAGCTATATTACTATGGTGAAAATGAGTTGATCAGAGTTAGCGAGGTTGAGATTGATATTGACAGATCTTATCTGAAAAGATCCACACATCCTGTTGTTGGTATAACATTTTCGGGCGCATTTGATCTGAAATATTATGGTTCTTCATATTCGGAATATGAGGAGATTATTTCTTGTGAAAATGTGATATTCGGCATTCACGGTCCGGTTTGTAAAAAGGATTTTTCATTTGATGCCTCCGAGTGTGCTATGGTATCATTCGCCGATGTAAATATATATTCCAAATCCACCATCATTAATGATTCCGGAACAAATCTTGTAAAAGAACCGGATAAATTGGTATTCAAATGCAATTAACAATGCAATCACTCCTTTCATAGTCTTTTATAGACAGAAAGGAGTGATTTTTTGAAAGAAATCAAAAAAATGTGTATTTTCATCGGAGATATAAGACAAAAGATAATTTCCGAATTAATTAGTGAGAGGGGTATCGAAGTGACGGTCAATGGGGGAAAGCCGTCAAAAGAAGATCTGGCAGTGTATGACAGCTTTTTGCTTCCTGTTCCTGTTACAAGGGACGGTTATAGGCTTAATACCGAGGATGATATTTTGATGATGGAGCTTTTTGAAGCACTGCCTCATGGCTGTGTGGTTATTGGCGGAAAAATACCGCAGTTTTTTGCGGATCATCTTTCTTCAAAAAATATACAGATTTGTGATTTTTACAAAGACGAAGATTACATATGGAAAAACGCAAAAATTACTGCGGAGGGGGCTTTGGAGCTGATGATGAAATCCTGTGAAGCTTCGGTAAATGAAATAAAAGTTCTTGTTTGCGGATTTGGCAGAATAGGGAAGTGCCTTTCGAGAATGCTTAAGCTGCTCGGAGCCGGTGTGACGGTTGCCGCAAGAAAAAAAGAAGCTTTGTCCGAGGCGTCGGTTTTGTATGATCTGAATACGGTATATATAGACCCATCATACTCGGAGAGATTTCATGTAAATGAAAGATATGATTTTGTGTTTAATACCGTGCCGAGCAAAATTTTTGATGAAAATAATGTTTTTGTGCTTGAAAATGCAGTTTATATAGAGCTTGCAAGTGATCCGTTCGGTGGTGACAGCGATCTTATAGAGCGATATTGCCGTAAATATATACTCGCATCGGGGCTTCCCGGAAAATATGCACCCGAGAGCGATGCAAGAGCGGTCTATAAGGTGATATCAAAGCATATATTTGGTGAGGTGTACATATGATAGGATATGCGTTTTGCGGTTCGTTCTGTACCTTTTCTAATTCATTTAAAATTTTAGAAGGATTGATAGCGGATGGTTATGATATCCAGCCTATAATGAGTGAAAATGCGTATTCCACCGATACACGGTTTTGGAAAGCCTTGAGTTTCAGAGAGCGAATTGAGGATATTTGCGGTAAAAAAATAATTCACACAATATCCGAAGCAGAGCCGCTTGGTCCCCAAAAACCTCTTGATTCGCTTATCATTGCTCCGTGTACGGGAAATACGCTTGCAAAAATGGCGCTTGGAATTACCGATACGGCGGTTACCATGGCGGCAAAGGCGCATTTGCGTGCGGACAGAACTCTTGTCATAGCTCTTGCGTCAAACGATGCTCTTTCGGCAAACCTTAGAAACATCGGAACACTTTTGACGAGAAAACAGGTATATTTTGTTCCGATGGTTCAGGATGACCCGGAGAAAAAGCCCCATTCGCTTGTTGCGGATTTTTCTCTTCTCAGAGAAACTCTCACAAAAGCAGAACGGGGATTGCAAATAAGGAAGATTTTTGTTTGATTTATTGTAAATAAAGCTTTACGGTTTGAAAACTATTGACTTTTGCAATTATTTGGTGATATAATTCAAAAAAACTGTTTGGAGGTTTAAATAATGAAAATAGGAATTCAGCTTTATTCTCTCAGAGATTTTTGTAAAACAACAGATGACTTTGCAGAAACGCTCAAAAAGGTTGCGGATATGGGTTATACCACGGTTCAGGTGTCCGGAACCTGCGAATATGAAGCGGAGTGGCTTGCGGAAAATCTTAAGGCTAACGGTCTTGCTTGCAATCTTACTCATTACAATACCGACAAAATGATAGCTGATCCTGCAGCTGTTGCGGATTTTCATTCAAAATTCGGTTGTAAGTATATCGGTGTCGGCTGCCTTCCTTCCTGGGATAAAGGCGATATCAAGGAGAATGCAATTTCTTTTGCTGAAAGAATCAGACCCGTTGCGGAAACATATAAGAATAAGGGCGCTCTTCTCATGTACCACAATCATCATTTTGAGTATTATGCTGATATTGACGGAAAGAATATTATGGAATATTTGTCTGATTCCTTTGCTCCCGATGAAATGGGCTTTACGCTTGACACGCATTGGGTTGTTTCCGGAAATCATGATCCCATTGAGGAGATAAAAAGACTTAAGGGCAGACTTCCTTGCGTTCACTTCAAGGATCTTGTTTTCGATCTTGACTTTGAGACAAAGAATTTTGAAAAGAGATTCGCACCTGTCGGAAGCGGAATTATTAAATTCGAGCCAATCGTTTCAGCTCTTGAGGATGCGGGAACGGAGTTTATTTATGTTGAGCAAGATTCTTGCTATGACGAAGATCCGTTTGCTTGCGTGAAGAAGAGCTACGATTATCTTAAATCCATAGGACTCAATTAAAAATTCGGGGATAAAACGCCTTTTGCGACGCATTGTGTGCTTTTATCCCCGTTTTTTTCTAAAATTTACAGTTTGTTAAAAAAATAGGGAAAATATTCTAAAAAAACTATTGACAAATTTTTCAAGTTCTATTATAATATACTCGTATGGGCGTACTTTGGCATTTTTATGTCCAAAAGCTCAAAATATTATCAACTCGTTATGGAGGACGAAAATGAAAAATTCATTATTCACAAGACTTCTCAGTCTTGCACTTACCGTTCTGATGATTGCTTCAACGCTCTCACTCGGTATAAGTGCAGCATCTTCTGCTGATTGGCAGAAAGATTCAAGATACCATTGGCATATCGCCGCAGATGGTGCAACCGTAATTGACAAAGCTGAGCATGTAGCTGCTGATGTATGGTCAAGCGACGGAAAAACTCATTGGAGAGCTTGCACCGAGTGTGGTTACAAATTAAACGAAGGTAAGTGCTCCGAAGGCACGGATGGCAAGTGCATGTTTTGCCTCAATGCTGTTGCAGAGCATAGCATCAGCAATGTTTGGAAGACCGAAGAGGGTAGCGCTACCCACTGGAAGGTCTGCTCCAAGTGCGGTATAAAGGTTAACGAAACTGCTCATGTTGAGGGTGCAAACGGTCGCTGCAAGGATTGCGGACTTTATATCCATACACATGCTCAGCAGGGCGAGTGGAAGAAGGATTCCACCGGTCACTGGAGGACTTGCGTTTGCGGAAAGATCGTTGATGTAAACGGCGCCGTTATCACAAGCAAGGACGCTCATGTAGATGCTTTAGGTGACGGTCAGTGCGATGTTTGCTCTTATCATTCAACTCATGTTGCAGCAGGCGGCTGGACACAGACAGAGAAAGAGCATTATAAGCTTTGCGCTTGCGGTACTGTTCTGGACAGAGGCTACCATAGCGACGGAAGCGATGCTGATAAGCTTTGTGATGCTTGCGGTTATAATATGGCTCCTCCTGCTCATGTATGTTCTCCCAATGTTAACATTTGGAAGTATACAAATGAGGTTCACTATCGTGTATGCTCTTGCGGCGAGACAGAGTTCTATAGAGCTGCTCATACAATGGAAAATGGAAAGTGCACTATCTGCGGATATCGCGGTGGTTATGTTACTCCCATTCTTCCCGGATGCTCCCACGCTTGCTGCGTAGGTTATCCTCATTGCATATATAACCATACCTGCAACCACTATAACTGCACAGTATGCTCCAAGGCTTATAATGTGATTTACGCTTCTGCAACAGTAGGCGGTGTTATCTCTCCCGAGGGCTATTCTGTTGTTCGTTATGGTAACAGCCTCACATATAAGTTCACACCTATTGTTGGTTATGTTGTATCCAAGGTCATTGTTGACGGCGTAAATATTGGCAGAACCAGCGTATATACCTTTAATAAAGTAACCACCAACCACACAATTCAGGTTGTATTTGAGAAGGTTGCTTGCACAGTTCATCCTAACTGCTCAAATTATCCTTATTGCAGCTATGTTCCCGGTTGCAAGCATGATTGCTGCAAAGGCTATTCATACTGCATCTATAACACAGCTTGCAAGCTTCATGATTGCTGCAAGGGATATCCTTATTGCATTTATCAGCCTTCTTGGGAATACAGACCCGGTTGCTCTGCACATCCCGGTTGCGCTGGATACCCACATTGCGTATACTACTGCAGAAGCTATTCCATTTCAGTTTCCGGTACAGCCGGAGGTAAGCTCTCTCCTGCAGGAAATGCAGTTGTAGTTGCCGGTAACAGCATGACATATAAGTTTACTCCCAATGATGGTTATGTAATTTCTAAAGTTATCGTTGACGGTAAGGATGTTGGAAGAGTTTCTTCTTATACATTCAGCAAGGTAAATGCTAATCACACTCTCAAGGTAGTATTTGAGAAGATGAAGATGCCTTTCCTTGATGTATATTCTACCGATTGGTACTATGATGATGTAATGTATGTATATTACAATGACATCATGCAGGGTACATCTTATACAACATTTGCTCCCAAGGGCGATATCACTCGTGCAATGATCGTTACTATGCTTTGGAGACTTGAAGGTTCTCCTGCGAGCCTTGGCGCACAGTTCAAGGATGTAAAGGCAAACAGCTACTATGCTGATGCAGTTCGTTGGGCTGCAAAGAACGGTATCGTTTGCGGTGATGATGTTGGAACATTCAGACCTGATGACAATATCAATCGCGAAGAGCTTGCAGCAATTCTTTATAGATATGCTGAGTTCAAGGGCGAGGGCTTCGTTGGAACATGGGCATATAAGCTCAGTTATGAGGATGTTGCGAATGTTTCCGATTGGGCACTCGAGGCTGTAAGCTATCTTTCTATGAAGAATATCATAGTTACTGATAGCTCGGTTAAGCTTAATCCCAAGACAACCGCATCTCGTGCAGAGGCAGCTGTTGTTCTCCATAGACTTTGCGAATTTCTCAATAAGTAATTAAAGTTTTGGAGCTGTCGGATTTCCGACAGCTCCTTTTTCTAACAAAAAATCATCCGCACAAGACCTGTGCGGATGATTTTTTATCTCCCAATTACCTTTTTGTTCCCATAGAATGCCAACTAAAAATACTGAACGATAAATTGCAATTTGTATACTTCTTGTGTATGTTACCTGACAAAAAACACTATGATTGCACAGATGAAAACGAATACTGCCGTTCCAATACTGAAATACGCGACTTTTCGACTTGTATTCCATTGGATGTATGCTTGACAAAGCATTGTTATGCCCATTAAAGGAACACAAATATTGATTGCTTGATTCCAGATATCAAACATCTGCAATACCGACAAAGCAACAACGGATAGACTTGCGAGAATGGATATTATCGTTACAATCTTATGCAGCAATGGTGCATCTGTCCATTTTGATTTCATAGTAAAACCTCCAGACAAATTCTTGTTTAAAAAACATGGTTGCTTTGAGCGGGAACACTTAATTGAATTGGGACTTTTTTATAAACTATCAGCAAAGCTTGTTGCCAGCTCATCGCATCTTTCGTTATATGGATGACCTGCATGGCCTTTGACCCAAATAAATTCAACTTTGTGGATTTCGAGCAAGTCAAGTAACTTTTGCCAAAGATCAGGATTCAGTGCCGGAGATTTATCTGCTTTTTTCCAACCTTTTTCTCTCCAAGAAACCGCCCATCCTTTGGTTATGCCATTTATGAGGTATTGAGAATCTGATGTCATTGTAACCTCGCAGGGCTCTTTTAAGGCTGAAAGAGCTTCGATAGCTGCGGTAAGCTCCATTCTGTTGTTTGTCGTTTCTTTTTCGCCGCCGCAAAGCTCTTTCTTTTTGTCTCCGTAAACTAAAACAGCGCCCCATCCGCCTTTGCCGGGATTGCCTCTGCAAGCACCGTCGGTGTAAATTTCAACTTTTTTCATATTTACCCTCCAAATCACATTAATATTATTATACAACCAATGGCATCAAAAATCAATATGAATTTTTAATTTGATTATTTAAAATCGAAACATGTAAAAAATAACGCAAAATTATTATTTTTTTTCATTTCTCTTGCTTTTTCGCAACATTTGGTATATAATAAATTGTATTTAATAAAATATTGAGGAGAAGAATATGAGGAAAAGACGTTTTGGAGACCGTAAAGACGGAAGAAGAGTAAGAAGTGCGCCTATTTTTTCTAAAGTTATGCCTTATATTATGAAAAGGCGTTCGGATGCACAGAATTTCTTCACTGATAAGCTTAGTATTGATAAGACGGAAAAATTCTGCCGTGACAAGGTGAAAGAGGGAAAAAAGAACTTTTCTGTTCTTCATGTAATGCTTGCCGCATATGTTCGTATGGTCTCGCAAAGACCTGCTCTGAACCGTTTTATAAGCGGACAGAAGATATATTCAAGAGACGATGAGATCGTTGTTAATATGTCAATTAAGCGAGAAATGACCATTGATGCTCCGGATACTATGATCAAGGTCGTTTTTCACCCCGGAGATACTATTGACGATGTTTATGAGAAATTCAACAAGGTTGTAACGGAAACTCTTGAGGCGGGCGAAGGCTCAAGTTTTGATAAGGTCGCAAAATTCTTGTCAAATCTTCCCGGATTTGTTTTCAGATTTGCCGTTGCAATGCTGTTCTGGTTTGATTACCACGGATGGCTTCCTGCATTCCTAACAAATAAGGTCAGCCCCTTCCACGGTTCAATGATAATCACAAGTATGGGCTCTCTCGGCATCAAGCCTATTTATCACCATCTTTATGATTTTGGTAATCTTCCTGTGTTCCTTTCTTATGGTTCAAAGCAGACGGAGTTCAGACTGGCTGCCGATGGAAGCGTTGAAAAGCACAAATATATTGACCTCAAGGCGGTTACAGACGAGAGAATTGTTGACGGATTCTATTATGCTTCAGCATTTAAGCTGATCAAGAGATATGTCGAAAACCCAGAGGAGCTTCTTGTTCCTCCGGAAAAAATCTTCTATGATGTTGATTAAATTTTAAACATTTGATAATAATATATGAAAGGGTGCGGCATTGCCGCAAAGGTAAATCTTGAAAATGACACTTGTAATACTTGCAGCAGGTATGGGCTCCAGATACGGAGGACTTAAGCAGATCGACCCGATATCCGATAAGGGCGAATTTATCATAGATTTTTCTATCTACGATGCAATAAAAGCAGGCTTTGATAAGGTTGTGTTTGTTATTAAAAAGGAAAACTATGCTGATTTTGTGGAAACTGTCGGTAATCGAGTTTCTAAAAGCATTAAGGTTGAATATGCTTTTCAGGATATAAACGATCTTCCGGAGGGCTTCAGTGTTCCCGAAGGCAGAACAAAGCCTTGGGGTACAGCTCATGCGGTTCTTTCAGCAAAGAATTGCGTTACAGATAACTTCGCAGTTATAAATTCAGATGATTTCTATGGCAGAGATGCGTTTATGAAGCTTGCTGCACATCTGAAAAATGCTGATAAGGGTCATCTTTGCATGGTCGGATATGTCCTTGATAACACACTTACCGAAAACGGAACCGTTTCAAGAGGTGAATGCACCGTTGACGATAAGGGCTATCTTGTTGATGTGACCGAAAGAACGACAATCAAGCGTGACGGTGATATGGCGGCATATGAGGAAGACGGTGTTTGGCATAGAATACCGAAAGATACCGTAGTTTCCATGAACTGTATCGGCTTCACACCTGCAGTGTTTGAGCATATAGAAAAAGGATTTGTCGATTTTCTTGAGAAAAAGGGAAATGAGCTTAAATCCGAATATTACATACCCACTGCAATCAAGGAAATGATGCAGTCGGGAGCCGCTGATGTTAAGGTGTATTCCACCGATTCGGTATGGTATGGCGTTACTTATCATGAGGATAAGGAAAAGGTTCAGAGCAGCATAAGAAAGATGATCGCAGACGGAATTTATCCCAGCGGTCTTTGGAATTGATTTTTTTTGGAGGCAAACAAATGGCAGTACTAATTACAGGCGGTGCAGGCTTCATCGGCTCACATACCGCAGTTGAATTTTTAAATGCAGGCAAGGAGATAATCATTGTTGATAATTTTTGCAACAGTAAGCCCTGCGTTCTTGACAGAATCAAGAAAATAACAGGTAAGGATTTTAAATTCTACGAGGCTGATCTTCGCGACGAAGCGGCAATGGAGAAGATCTTCAGCGAAAATAAGATCGAAAGTGCAATTCATTTTGCGGGTCTTAAAGCCGTTGGAGAATCGGTTGAAAAGCCCATTATGTATTATGAAAATAATCTCTTAAGCACGCTCGTTCTTTGCCGTGTTATGGCAAAATACGGTGCAAAGAGAATCGTTTTCAGTTCCTCCGCAACAGTTTACGGAAAGCCCGAAAGCGTTCCGATATCGGAAAATTTCCCGCTTTCAACAACCAATCCTTATGGTGAAACAAAACTTATGATCGAGCGCATTCTTAAGGATATCTGGGTTTCCGATAACGAGTGGAGCGTTGCAATTCTTCGATATTTCAATCCTATCGGAGCGCATAAGAGCGGAAAGATTGGTGAAGATCCCAAGGGAATCCCCAACAATCTTCTTCCTTATATCACACAGGTTGCATCAGGTAAGAGAGAGTGCCTCTCGGTATTTGGCGATGACTATAATACTCACGATGGAACAGGCGTTCGTGACTATATCCATGTTGTTGATCTTGCAAAGGCGCATCTTGCGGCGATCGAATATGCCGATAAGCATGACGGAGTTGAATATTTCAATGTGGGAACAGGCGTTGGATATTCGGTTCTCGATATCGTTAAGGCATATGAGGCAGCCACCGGAATCAAGATCAATTATAAGATCGCACCCAGACGCCCGGGGGATATTGACGAATGTTATGCGAACCCCGAAAAAGCATATAAAATGCTTGGATGGAAGGCAGAATACAACATCGAAGATATGTGCAAGGATGCAAACCGTTGGCAGCAGATGAATCCCAACGGATATGATGATTAAGGTGAATATGAGCAATATTTTAAAAGAATATTTCGGAACTATGCCCGACGGAAGAGAGGTCAGCACCTATTCTCTCAAAAATGCAAATGGAATGAAGGTCAAGATCACCGATTTCGGCGGTGCTGTTATGGAGCTATATGTTCCCGACAAAGATGGAAGATTTACAGATGTTGTATGCGGTTTTTCTTCTCTTGAGGATTATATGAATGCAGGCGGTTACCAAGGCGCACTTGTGGGCAGATTCGGAAACCGCATTGCAGGGGGCAAATTCTCGCTTGACGGGGTTGAATACTCTCTCTATACAAACAACGGCAAAAACAGCCTTCATGGCGGCAAAGTCGGTTTTTCGCACAAGATATGGGCTGCTACGCCTGTCTGCGGAGATGATCCGAGCCTCGTTCTTGAATATACCTCACCCGATATGGAGGAGGGATATCCCGGAACGCTTAAGGTTAAGGTGACCTATACTCTTACAAATGATAACTCGCTTTCGATCCGCTATGAAGCGGAAAGTGACAAAAAAACAATAGTAAATCTTACAAATCACACCTATTTCAATCTCGGCGGATTTGCAAGTGGAACTGTTGAAAATCATTTGCTCTGGATCGATTCCGATAGCTATACGCCAACAGACAGCGGACTCATTCCCACGGGTGAGATCAAGGCGACTGTCGGCACTCCCTTTGATTTTCTCACAGAAAAGCCTATTGGAAGGGACATTGATATGGATGATCCGGATCTTAGATACGGCAAAGGATATGATATAAATTTCAATTTCAGGGACGGCGAAAAAAAGGATCTATGCCACAGAGTAACTCTTTATGACCCCGAATCGGGCAGGGAAATGTTGGTTATTACTAATCAGCCTTGCATTCAGGTCTATTCGGGAAACTGTATGGACGGTCCGCACCGCTTCAAGGGAGGATATCCGCAAAAGGTCAGAAATGCCGTTGCGCTGGAAACTCAAAAAATGCCCGATTCACCAAATCATCCGAATTTTACGAATACCGTGCTTGATGTTGGAGAAAAATATGACTACACAACGATATATAAATTCGGTGTGAGAAAATAACAATTTAAAACATAAAAGATCACCTTGCTTCATATTTATAAGCGAGGTGATTTTTTATGAAAAAGAGAATTTTGTCGGTAATCATTTCGCTGACCATGATCATTCCGAGCTTTGTTTTTTGCGTAAGTGCGGATGAGCCTTTTGCTATTGACGCAAAAAGCGCAATACTTATGGAAGCAGATAGCGGGACTGTCCTTTTTGAGCAAAATGCGGACGAGGCATTACCACCTGCATCTGTAACAAAGATAATGACGCTGCTTCTTGTGATGGAAGCAATTGATAACGGAACCTTAAAGCTTGATGACATGATAAGAACCAGCACAAATGCTTCATCTATGGGCGGCTCGCAGGTGTATCTAAAGGAAGGCGAGGAAATGAGTGCAGAGGATATGATAAAAAGCGTTGTTATTTCCTCTGCCAATGATGCTGCAGTTGCGCTTGCTGAGCATATTGCGGGCAGTGAGGAGCTTTTTGTTACAAAAATGAACGAGAAAGCAAAAGAGCTTGGCATGAAAAACACAAATTTTGAGAATACAAACGGTCTTGACGATACAGCAGAGAATCATGTTATAAGCGCAAGAGATATTGCCATCATGTCTCGAGAGCTTATAGGGCATAAAAAGATACTTGAATATAGTTCAATATGGATGGACAGTATAAGAGATGGAGCTTTCGGACTTACCAATACCAACCGTCTTATAAGGTTTTATAAGGGTGCAAACGGTCTTAAAACAGGCTCGACTTCAAAAGCCGGATTTTGCATTTCTGCAACTGCCGAGCGAGATGGAATGACCCTTATCGCAGTTGTAATGGGATCACCCACAAGGGATATTAGAAATGCCGAAACCACAAAGCTTCTCGACTTTGGATTTGCCAATTACGCTCTTTACAGATGTGAGGGTAAAAGCCTTGGAAATATAAAGGTTCTCGGAGGTGTTCGGGATTTTTGCGAAATATCACATTCGGCTTTTTCTTCTGTTGTTAAAAGCTCGGAGCTGGAAAAAATACAAACCGAGGTAGATATTCCGGAAAATATAAAAGCCCCGGTAAAAAAAGGGGATAAGATAGGCTGTATCAAGGTTTTGATGGGGGAGACGGAGATAGGACAAATTGATGTTATATGCGATTCGGAAGTGGAAAAAATAAGTTTTTTTGGCGTTTTTGAGCAAATCTTCAAAAATTTTTGTCTTATAAGATAAAAATTTAACGATAGCTATTGACTTTTGGAGAATTTTGTAATAAAATAGTTACAAATTTCCTAAGGAGAATAATTAAATGTCAATTAAATTAAATGAAAAGTATGTTGAAAAATTTGTAAGTAAGGAAGAGCTTGCAGCAATGCAGGAGGAGATCAGCCGTGCGGCCGACATTCTTGACTCAAGAAGCGGTGCAGGAAGCGATTTTCTCGGCTGGGTAGATCTTCCCGAAAACTATGATAAATGCGAATTTGCAGCGATAAAGGAAGCTGCTGAAAAGATAAAGAAGAGCTGCGATATCCTCGTTGTTATAGGAATCGGCGGATCATATCTCGGCGCAAGGGCCGTAATAGAATTTTTGAAATCTCCTCTCTATAATAACCTTAAAAAGGATACCCCCGATATTTATTATGCCGGAAACAGCCTCAGCGCAACCGCTCTTTCCGAGCTTCTTTCCATCTGTGAGGGTAAGGATATCTGCATAAATGTAATTTCTAAATCGGGAACAACAACCGAGCCTGCGGTTGCTTTCCGCATTTTCCGCAATCTTCTTGAGGAGAAATACGGTAAGGAAGGCGCAAGAGAGAGAATTTTTGTCACCACAGACCGTGAAAAAGGCACTCTAAAGTCATTCTCGGATGAATCGGGTTATAAGACCTTTGTAGTGCCGGATGATGTTGGAGGCCGTTTTTCCGTGCTTACAGCGGTTGGACTTCTTCCCATTGCTGTTGCAGGTATTGATATTGATAAGCTCATGGAGGGCGCTAACACCGCAAGACTTGCTCTTTGTGATAAGGATATCGAAAAGAACGATTGCTATAAATATGCTGCCGTCAGAAATATTCTGCTCCGCAAAGGAAAGGTGACCGAAATTTTCGTTTCATATGAGCCTTATGCACAGATGTTCAGCGAATGGTGGAAGCAGCTTTACGGTGAGAGCGAGGGTAAGGACGGAAAGGGAATCTATCCCGCATCTGCGATTTTCTCAACTGACCTTCATTCTCTCGGGCAGTATATCCAGGAGGGTCAGAGAACGATTTTTGAGACTGTTCTCGATGTTAAGGATTCCATGGCTGAAATGCCCATTCCCGATGATGCAAACAACATTGACGGACTTAACTTCCTTTCGGGTAAGGATCTCGATTTCGTAAATAAGAACGCAATGAAGGGAACTCTTCTTGCTCATATGGACGGAAATGTTCCAAATATCGTTATTGAGCTTGATAAGAAGGATGAGCATTCTCTTGGATATATGATCTATTTCTTCGAGAAAGCTTGTGCTGTCTCCGGATATACTCTCGGAGTTAATCCTTTCAATCAGCCGGGCGTTGAGGCATATAAGAAGAATATGTTTGCACTTCTCGGAAAGCCCGGATATGAGGAGCAGAAGAAAGCTCTTGATGAAAGATTAAAATAATTTCAAAAAATTGCTAAAAACTATTGCTTTTTCCGAAAGAGTTTGATATAATATATATATAAACATAGGTTAAAGCCTTTGTTATAACTCATTTTGGAGGTAAATTATGTTAAAACTTATCATCGGCGTTAAGGGTACAGGAAAAACAAAGCAGCTTATTGCAAGTGTTAATGAGGCTATTGAGACCTCTTCGGGAGCAGTAGTTTGTCTCGAAAAGGGCACAAAGCTCAGATTCGATATTAAACCCCAGGTTCGTCTTATCAATACAAATGACTATTGCATTTTTGATGCGCAGTCTCTCTATGGCTTTGTTGCCGGTATTCTTGCAAGCAACCATGATATTACCGATCTTTTCATCGACGGTACACTTAAGGTTTGCGGCCCTGATATGGCAGCATTTGAGAATATGTGCACAGAGCTTGATGAACTTAGCGAAAAGCATGGCGTTAAGATCGTTGCAACCGCTTCTGTTCCCGCAGAGGAAGCAAGCGAAGTTGTTAAAAAGTACATCTGATTTTAAAACTGAAGACCGAGCTTCGGCTCGGTCTTTTTATTTGTTATTTTTTCTGAATTGACTTGGCGAAATATTTATATGCTCCGAAAAGAATTTTGAAAAAGATAAAACATCGCTGTAGCCGACAGATTCGGCAATATCTGTTATTGAACTCGCCGTGTTAAGCAATAGTTTTTTCGCAAACTCCAAGCGGATATTATTTAGATATTGCTTTGGCGAAATCCCTTCCGTCATGATGAATAAATTATATAGATATCTATCTGCGATATTGAGATGTTCGGCAATTTCTTTGATTTTTATTTGTCTGTGAAAATTCAGCTCGATGTACCTTTTTGCTTTTTCTACATAATTGTTTTTTGGAGGGGAGTAATTGCTTCTATGAAATGACATGATCATAAAAAACAAAGAAAGAGCTTCCTCTTCACTTATGATCTTTATATCAGGAGCATTATTTTCAAAATAATTGTTGACAATGCCTGTAATTTTTGGAATAAATTCAAAGTCAAAAATCCCGTTTTTATCGGAAAAGATATGATTTTTGCATATGCTTTGAGCGAGTGCTCCTGTAGTGATAAACCAAAAATATTTCCATGGCTCTGCATTATCATAGTGATATTCGGCATTGCTCAAAGGCTCAATAATAAATCCTTGCCCTTTTTTTACAGGATAACCGTTGAAGTATCCCCTTCCAGATAAAACATAGTGGACGATATACTGATTCCTATATCCGCTTCCCCAAAATGTGTCTGATTTGCTTTCCGCAAAGCCAAATTCCGAGATATGCAATTGTTCGATTTCTTCGCCTGTAACCAAGTATTTTTTCATTTTATCACCCATTTGATTTTGATGGTATGATTTTACCATATAATGCTATGATTTGTCAATTGAATTTTTAATATTAATTTGATAAAATTAAAAAAAACAGATCGGAGACTAAAATATGAGTTATACGAAGATAGCAAAAGCAAAGCCGTTTGATGGCGTGCCGAAAATCAATCTTGCACCGTTTTTCGGAGCTTCCCCCAAAAAACAGATCATTTTAAGAATCCCCGTAACAGGGAAAAGACCAATGAAATACTTTGCCGAGAATCTGCCAAGCGGACTTTCACTTTCCGAGAATATAATAAGCGGAATTATTGAAGAAGAGGGAAAATATGAAGTCATTTTAAGGGCAGAAAATGATCTTGGAAGCTGCGAAAAAAAGATCATTTTTGAAATTGCTCCGCAAAATCTACTTATATCTCCGCTTCTGGGGTTCACGACCTGGAACGCATTTTACTCCGAGGTGACACAGTCGGATGTTGAGCATACGGCGGAAAAGCTATGTGAGCTGGGACTTTCTGAATATGGCTATTCCTATGTGAATCTTGATTCGGGCTGGCAGTATAAATATGGCGGAAAATATGATGCAATAATGCCGAATCCCAAATTTTCGGATATGAAATCAATGACCGATAAAGTACACTCTTTAGGTTTAAAATGCGGAATCTATTCTTCTCCTATGCTTACTGCTTGGGGATGCCCAAAGGAGTATGAATCTATTCCCGGCTGTACAAAGGGAGAGCCGGACATCAGATTTGCTTCTACCATGGGTGGAATCGGTACCATCAGAAAAGAAAGAAACAATGCACTCCAATGGGCGGAATGGGGATTTGATTACCTGAAATATGACTGGAAGCCCAACGACACAGTAAACGCCGAATATATGCGAAGCGAGCTTATAAAAACTGACCGCGATATCCCCATGTGCGTTACGGTGGAGGCACCAAAGGAATACTGCGAATACTGGTCACGCTTCTGCTGCTCCTACCGAGCAAATTGGGATTCGGACGGAACATGGCAAAGGCTGATGCACTTTCTTGACAGATACTACAGATTCTGCGAGACTCCGACCAGGGGTCATTATTTCGACCTTGATATGCTCGATATCGGACATAAGAGAGACGGCTCTATCCGCCATAGCTTTACAGATGACGAGCAGATAATGGTATATTCGCTCAGAGCCTTTCTCGGCTCACCCATTCAGATAAGCGCCGTTCTCGATCATATAGACGATTTTGAAATGGACATATACTGCAATGACGAGATCATCGCAATAAATCAGGATTCATGGTTCTCTAGGGCAATGCCATATATGAAGGACGAAACAAATGGCGGAATACTTCATGTTTTTGAAAAGACCATGTCTGACGGACGCTATGCTTATGCTTTTTTCAATACGGGTGATACGAAAAATAAATTTACCGCAGTTTTTGAAACCGAAACGGATATCAGAGATGTTTGGGCAAAGGAGGATGTCTCAAAAACAGACCGATTTGTCATCGAAAACATGCCTCATACGGTCAAAATATTCCTTTTCTCTGCACCTATATCGGATAATATTTCAGAAAATATCAGTGAGGAAAATGCAAAGTGAAAAAAGTTTTATTTTTGACGATAACACTCATCTCGTTCTTGTCTATCCTCGTTTCTTGCGGCACCTCCGAGCCCGCGAATGATAACATTATCTGGCTCGAGGAGGTCGATGAGCTTGAAAAATATGTTATCGTATATACGGAGAACAACCAAAGCAGCTTCGCAAATGCGCTGAGGGACGAGATAGAGAGCACTCTCGGTGTTTCTCTTAAGATCGCTCCCGCAAAAGAAAACAATGTGCATGAAATCCTCATAGGAAACACAATCCGTAAGGAATCGAGTGAAGCTTTAAAGAAACTTTCATATTTTGACTACACCGTAAAAAAGGTAAATGGCAAGATCATAATTGCCGGCGGATCGGATGATACTCTTGATGATATTCTTGAGCTTTTCAAAAGAGAATTTATAATCAAGGAAAGAAACGGTCTCTATATTCCCTCGGGCGAAGGCTATACATATATCCATGATTATCCTGTTGATGCTTTGAGTGTTGATGGAATTGACATTTCCGAGTTTAAGATATACAATAAAAGCTATCTTGAGGAAGCGGAAATAGCTTCAAGGCTTTTCTCCTCTGTAAAATGCGATCACATATTTGCAAAAGAGATGACCGAAGGCGAGCATTATATCGTTATTGATGCAGGCAACTATATTTACGAGGACTACAGCGTTGAAATAAAGGACGGCAATATTATTCTTCGCGGCAGTGCACGGTCGATCTATGCCGCTCTTGACTATTTTACTAAAGAGCTTCTCGCAGGACTCGATAAAAACGAATATGATCTTACATCTGCCGACAATATCGAAGGCAAGATAGAAAAGAAAGAGATATATTCAAAGGATCAGCTTATGGCTGTTCTGGAGGAAGTCTATAATGACCCCTATAAAATGATCATTGGCGAACAGGGCGGAAGCAAGTCTCCAGAGACGGTCAGAAATGCCATTGCCTCATTTGAAAGGGCAACGGGCGGTCAGAAGCCGGGCATTCTCGGCTTTGATCTTGAATATCACACAAGCGGACTTCTCACAAAAAGCGAAGCATACGAAATCAGTTCCATTGTTTGCGATCTTGTGGATTATGCTGCAGACGGCGGAATACTTACCTTCAGTGCCCATTGGACAAATCCATCCGGGAACTTTAGCGATCATCCGACAAAAGGTAACCTTGGATATGATAATTCTCTTGAGGGATATGAGAAGGCATTTACAGAGCTTCTTACGGAAGGCACCGAGTATAATGAAAAATTCACAGAAGAGCTTGACAGAGAGGTGGATTTTTTCCTTGCACTGAAAGCAAACGGCGTTCCTTCCATCTGGAGACCGTTGCATGAGGCAAACGCAACTTGGTTCTGGTTTGGTGCAACTCAAGGCGGAAAAACTCTTGACGCTTCCTATGTTAAGAATATTTGGTACTATGTTTACGATTATTTCGCCGAAAAAGGTATTGATAATCTACTTTGGTGTTTTGCTCCCAATGTTTCGTCAAATTCGGGAGATGCTCCGGGAACTACCATGAGTACCACCTATCTCTACCCCGGCGACGAATACTGTGACATGGTGGGAGTCGACTGGTACACCCAGGGTGAGCTTGAGATAACTGAGGGCAAATGTTATTCAATGCTTATCGACAGCTCAAAAAAGATCGGTGCGCTCACCGAATTTGGACCAACGGGAAAAGCAATGGGAGATGACGGAGCGGCTTCACCCGACAAATATAACTCGATGAATGTTTACAAGGATATCATGACGCTGATAGACGATGGATATTCCTTTTCATATCTGCTTACATGGGGAAGCCGATGGGGCTTCGAAAAAATGGGAATGGGAAAAGAATTCATGGAGCAGGAATTGACCCTTGGGCAAGTCGAGGTGAAGGCTATTTTTGGTTCATTGAAATGATTTATTTACGAAAGGATAAAAGATGAAAAAATGTTTCAAATTTATTGCTTTTTCGCTGGTTTTTACAGCTCTTGCCTCTCTTTTTGCTCTATGTGCCGTTGGAGAAGGTAACGAAGCGGAAAATGTTCCGACTGAAGGCTATGTTGTTGCCGTCGGCGGCGGAGAAACGAATATCAAATGGTCGGTCACCGATGATGGTGCCGGCAATGTTACTCTTGCCTTCAACATCGACTTATCAGCCTCCGACAAGAAGCAAACTACGATCCTTTACGGCGCAAATGCGAAAACAGGAGAAGAAGCCAAATACAATGGCGCAAGCACGCTTGCCTGGGGTGCATATAAGGACAGGATCACCAAAATCACCATCGGCGACGGTATCACGGAAATAAACGGAGGCATCGCCAACAGCTTCCGCGCTCTCCTCTATGTGGAGATCCCCGCTTCGCTCCTAACAATAAATGGAAACAGCCTTCAGGGCTGCGACAAGCTGAAATCCGTCTACTACAGAGGCAATGAAAGCATCGAAGGCGAGGTGGATATTTCCACCGTAACGAGTCTCGGAAGCTATATATTTGACAACTGCAAGCAGATCAAAGTCTTTAAACTTTCCGAAGAATTAACGGGCACTCTAGGCTCTGAGACCTTCAAATACACCGCAATCAAGGAGTTTACTGTTCCAAAGGGGGTGACTGCCATCGGAGGCAAATCATTTTCCTTCTGCGGCGGTCTTGAGCAGCTGTGGTGCTACACAACCGAATATACTCTTTCGGCAACTGCCTTTGAAAATTGCAATAAGCTTACATATGTTTATGGCATTGCTGGCACTCCACTTGAAGAATATTGCCGCACGAAGGATATCTCCTTCCGCAACATCAACAATCCGGATGAGTATATCTATAAGTCCACAAAGGAGCCGGAGATCTTTGACTCATCGGGTGCAACAGCCTACGGTCAGCTGGTGGATTCATGGCGAGGCTCGGAGACCACAAATACATTCTGGTGCTTTTATGAGGAAACAAAAACTCTGAAATTTTACTCAAACAGAACAGGCTGGAACGAAACGGGACAGCCAGCCACAAAGAACGAAAAGGGCGAAACGACCGAGGTGTGGACACCGTACAATGACCTTATCGAACATGTTGTTATAGGCAAGGGAATCGTAAAGGTGTCCCAAAAAGCCTTTAAAGGAATGAAAGCGCTAAAAACAGTCGAGCTTGGTACGAATGTCAGTCAAATAGATTTTGAGGCATTTCAGGGCTGCAGTTCGCTCACGACCATCTACCGCGCAGGTAGCGAGCCTGCCAAGGGAACAGCCAATCTTACAGGAATTGCTGCAATAACCGATAACTGCTATGCAGGAACAGCCATCGAAAACTTTATTTTCGGAGCAGGAATTAAGAAAACGGGAAAAAACTGGCAGCCTAACACCATTGCAAGCATCACATGCACTCCCAATGACGATTTCATCGCATTCGGTGTTGAATATTATTGCGATATCATTGATGTGGCAACAGGCGAGACGGTTTCAAAGAACTATGTTTATGTTGACCGTTCGCTTCCTTCCTGCGGAAATAAAACTGTATTTAACTTTGACGAGGCAACAGGCACTCTTACCGTTTCGGGCGTAGGACCTATGGGCGATATTGTAAACTACTACGGTGGCGGATCAAAGACACAGTGGTGGTTCGATGTTAAGCAGCAGATAAAGAAGGTAATCATTGAGGATGGCGTCAACTATATCGGTAAGTACGCCTTCACACAGTGCAAGAATATCGAATATGTTGAGCTTCCCGCAAAGGCTATCAATATCGGTAACGCGGCATTTGAGGATTGCGAAAACCTCAAATCCATCTATGTAAGAGGAAATGAGCCTATCGTTGGTCATCTTGACCTTTCACTTGTTCCCGAGCTTACCTCATGGTGCTTCTCCAAGTGTTATCTTATCGCTAACATTAGCGTAAGCGCAGAGGTTCAGAAGATCGGTTCATCCGTATTCGATACCTGCCCCAATCTTGCAGGCGTTTACGGTACTCCCGGCTCTCATGCGGAGAAATTCGCTTCTACAAATGGCTTTACATTTGCCGATATCGCTGCAGAAAAGCCTGTGGATACGGTTTGCGAAAAGCCAACCGAAGCAACAGATGAAGCCGTAACAACGGAAGCTCCCGAAACTATCACTTCCAATGAAGGAACGAAGCCTGTTTCTGCCGATGTCGTCGAAACTGATGCACCGGGCGGAATCATTTTTAAGATCAGACAGGATAACAACACTCTATCCTCTGCCACAGCTTTGGTCATAATCACCGCCTCAGCAGCCGCGGCTCTTACGGTTACGGTTATCATTGCCAAAAAGAAAAAATCAAAGTGGAGAAGCGTTTGAGCTGCTTCCAATCAGATGATAGTCCATATCGGAGTATAAAAAGGTGCCGTCTCATGGAGAGATGGCACCTTTTGTTATGCGATTGGCATGCGTTACAACTTGGCGGTGAAAGACCGCTACAGACTTGGCAGTAGGAACTGTTAGCCAAGGGTAAGCGCGTCCGTCGTGAGGCGGAGTCTGAAGGAAGCCTAAGGCAAAGCCTTGCATTGTTTAGCTTCCTACTCGATTTTCAAGATGCTCAAAAATTTCATTCCAAACAGTCTCATCCTGCTCGGTCATCTTGTGAAAATCGAAGGATGCAATAAATTCTTCGCAAAATTCCTTTGAAAGATTCTTATTTCGAGTGACTTTTGCTCTTTCCTTTGAAAACTTGTCGAGCAGCTTCAAGGCTTCCTCTGTATAATTGGGATTGTGACCTTTGTTTTTGAGAAGCATAAAGCTGATGTTTTCCTTGTCTCCAAGTCCTTTTTTCAGAATATCATAATGCTTTTTCTTGCACATGGGATCATTTTCCGAATAGATGAGAAGTGCCCTCGCATTTGATCTTGAAAGCGTTTCAACTGCATCAAAGGTTGAATAATAGGGATTTTCTTTTGATTCAAGGGCTAAAACTGCCTTTCTGTATCCCTTCAAAATACCGCCGAAAAAGGTTGATATCATTTCCTTTGCTGAAACAAAGCCGCTCAGGACAACGATGTGTGATATTTCGGGATGAAGTGCTGTGATATTGAGAGCCGAAAAACCTCCCCAGCTATGTCCGATAACAGAGATATCGCAGCTTGCAAATCTTTCCTCTTTTTTCAGTGCGGAAATGCAGTCATTAAGATCGGAAAGGGAATGGGAAAGTCCGCCGCATCCGTCGCCCTCTGATTCCATGCAGCCTGTGTGGTCATATGAAAAAACAGTATATCCTTTTCTGCAGAGCATTTCGATTTCTTTCATATAAGCTTTGTGACCGCCTCCAAAACCGTGGTCAAAAACTATGAGCTTTCCCGAAATTGGGTTCTCATAGCAGTAAAAATAACCTTTAAGAGCATTTCCTTCAGAACTTTTAAACGAATACGGCTCGCTTAAAAGTCCGGGAAAATCATCCGCAGAAAAATAGAAAATCGTATCCGAGCCGTCGCATCTGGAATACATCATTCCTTTGTACATACCAAGTATTTGCTTTTCAAAAATCATTGTTCGCTCCTAAATTTAAGTAAAAATCCGTGACGAAGAGAGGAAATTGTCAGCTTGCCGTTTTCATAAGAAACAGAACCGCTTTCGTCATTCCATATTTTGTGAAATGTCAGCTTTCCGTTAATTCCGATATCAAATGAAGCATCAGCGGGTAAAGCCTCCTTAAGATCACGCAAGGTGACATCCCATCTGTCCTCTTTGTTTCTAAGATAACCGATGGTTGTTGTTTTTCCGCAAAGAAGCAGCAGAATTATGTTATCTGTTTCGTAAACTTCAGATCTAAAATTTTCTTCATCGAATACAATATCTTTACAAAGAGATGTAAGCGGTTTGAACTTTGGATAAAGATTCTTTGCTTCAACATATCTTTCATCCCAATGCCAGATATGACCGCAGCTTGCAGAGCCGCAGAAAAGAGGCGTATAGACCGCATCGCAGAAGATAAGTCCTCTGTGATCTGCGCTGTAATAGGAGAAGGTTCCGCAGTGGCATGGATTGACAGCACCTGTTTCTGCGATAATAAAGGGTTTATCAGGGGTCATAAGACGCTTGCAAGCATCTCTTGCAAGGTCGATCCCGCTTGTGTGGCAGACCTCATATTTTGCGCCCCTGTCGATATATCTGTGTACTTGCTTAACGGAGGATCTATCCCAGCAGAAATTATCATAAAGCTCAAAGACCTCGTCGCAGTCAAAGCTGCCAATGGAATTCATAACGAGATGATCCGGGAAAAGATCCTTTGCCACCGTGAGCATCTCCTCGTTCCAATCACGAAGCCACTTGTATGAAACGCAGTTCATTTCGTTCCAAAGCTCAATTCCGAAAATTGAAGGATGACCCGAAAATCTAACGGCAAAATTTTTCAGCTTGTTTATCCAAGCGTCACGCCAAATGCGTTCACCCATCCATTCATCGGCACTTTCGCACCGTTTTCCGTCTTTATAAAGCCTTTTGTTGAACTTTCTGAAGATGTCGTCGGAGGGGGAGGAGCTGTCGGCAATTCTTTCATAGTCGAAAAATCTGAATTGATCTATGGTGAGCTTCAAGACGATTCCGTATTTTCTTGCAAGCTCAAGAAGAGCTTCGATCTTTGAAAATTGAGCATTTGAAAAAACATCTGCATCTTCGGTGTCGGGCGAAAAATATTCATGCCCAAGCCAAATTCGAGCCATGTTCACACCGTTATCTCTGCATTGCTTGAACCAACGCTCATATTGGCGAAGCCCAAGATAGCATCTTTCATTCAGTTGACCAAATTCATAGCCTGCGGAGACGGGGGCAGGGGAAATGAATGCAAGATTTATACCGAAAAGATTCAGAGGTGTTCCATCCGACCATCTGAAATATCTCGCATCCTTCTCGCTGACGGTGACATAACCGTGAAGATTTGAATCTGAAACCTCAATTTCAATTTTTTCGGTATCTGTTTTCAGGACATATTTTCCGGGGGTTTGGGGATATAATCGGACTGCATCAAATTCATCTCCGATTTTATTTGATCGTTCTATTCCGTTTTCATCATAGCAAAGCTCGATTGGCTGATATTTAAAGGATGAAAGAGAAATTTCCTTTCCGCTTGGAAGCGTTAGAACAGCTTCTTTTGCCGGAAAGGTTAATGTGTCATATGTAAATGCTTTCATCATAAAGCCCTTTCTGTTGCTTCAATTATTCCTTTAAGATACCCGATGGCAAAAAGTCTGCCGAGAGCATCATAACCTGCAACAGAATTTTTTTCAAAGGGCATGGTTGGTACATGATCAACTCTCACGGGGCAATCAATTCCGTTTTCCATATAAAGTCTCATAACTCTTGACATATCAATATCACCGCCATCGTGAAATGTCTCACGGAAATCGGTCTTGCATCCTCTTGTGTTTCTGAAATGAACAAAGAAGATCTTATCACGGAGAGCTTTTATAGCTTCTTCAAGATCCTCGCCCATAAGATGATAGCAGGCCTGACAGAATGTGACACCGAGATTTTTTGAAGGAATGATATTCATTCCTTTTTTTATTGCCTCAAGGCTTGTGAAAATTCTTCCCACAGAGCCGAGAGTGTCAAGCGGCGGATCGTCCGGATGAAGTGCCAGCTTTATTCCGTATTCCTCGGCATAGGGGATGACAGCTCGGATGAAATATTCATAGTTTTCCCACATTTTCTCACGGCTGATGATAAAACCGTCATCTTTAAAGGAAGAAAGTTTAAATCCCGTAACAGTAGAATTTCTTTCGGTGAGGTCAAGCTCTGTTCTTGTCCATCCATAGTGCGCCATAAAGTTGAAGCAAACTGTTTCAATACCGACTTTGCTCATGTTTTTCATAAGCAGAATGAATTTTTCAATTGCATCATCTCTCATCTCGTCGCCGAGCTTGATATGATCGTGAAGCTCATTCGGAAGCGGCTCTATGATGATCGGATCTATACCGTGATCATTGAATTTTTTGCATACATCCTTAAGATGCGCAAGACTTGTAACATCAAAATCCTTATGCTCCGGAAGGCGGATGGTACCCTTTGTGATCCCGGAAGCTTTAGCAATTTCCCAGGTTGTATCTGGTTCAGAACGAAAATAATCTGTAATAATCATGATATGCTCCTTTGTTTTTTGAATTATAACTCTTTTTCTTCACAAAAGCAAATAATTTCATCTGATGAAATCTTTCTAAATTATAACTTTGAAATAAGGGAAAATCAATATTTATATTATTTTCGTATGATACAATATTAAGATTCAGGTAATGATCCCGCCGCCGAGAACATATTCTCCGTCATAAAGAACCACCGATTGTCCCTTTGTGATGGCTCTTTGAGGCTCGTCAAATTCAAGATGAAAGCTGTCCTCTCCTGTTTGTGTAAGGTTAGCCTTTGCTGTTGCATGACTGTATCTGATCTTTGCTTCGACCTTTATTGGTGAAGAAAGCTTCTCGAAGGCGATGAAATTGATATTTTTTGCATCAAGCGAGCGATCGAAAAGCTTTTCCTCGCGACCAAGCGTGACAGTGTTATTTATCATATCTTTACCAAGAACATAGATAGGTTCACCGAGAGCAATTCCAAGTCCTTTTCGCTGTCCTGTTGTGTATTTTACTGCGCCTTGGTGCTTTCCGAGAATATTACCTTCCGAGTCGATATAATCCCCGATCTCAAAATCAAGTCCTTTGAATCTGCGGAGAAATTCCACATAGTCGCCATCGGGAATGAAGCAGATATCCTGGCTTTCCTTTTTCCTTGAGTTTACAAAATTCATCTCCGCAGCTATTTCTCTGACCTCATCCTTTGAAAAGCTTCCGAGAGGGAGCAGCGTTCGTGAAAGCTGATGCTGAGAAAGCTGCCAGAGCACATATGCCTGGTCTTTTTTTGTGTCCTTACCTTTTTTCAGAAGATATCTTCCGCTCACATCCTTTTCGATGATGGCATAATGACCGCTTGCAATGTGTGAGCATCCAAGCTCCTCTGCTTTATCGAGAAGAGAGCCGAATTTGATCTTTTTATTGCAGACAATGCAGGGGTTCGGAGTTGAGCCGCAGAGATAGGAACTTATAAAATTGTTGATAACAGTATCCTCAAACTCCTTTGAAAGATCAAAAACATGATGTTCAATGCCCACAAGCGCAGCAACTCTTTTTGCATCATCAAAGTCGCTGCATTCTTCGGAAGCGAATCGTGCATCGCTTCTGTCAAACATAATTGCGGTAGCTCCCATAGCAGAATATCCCGCTTTTTTTATCAGATGAGCGGTAACGGCACTGTCAACACCGCCGCTCATTGCTATCATAACCTTATCCATATAATCACCATTCAAATGTGGTAGGCACTCCGTCCTCACGAAGTCCTAGGAAATTTTGCTGCCTCAAAACCTCGTAAACTGCAATAGCCGCAGAATTTGAAAGATTAAGCGATCTCAGCCCGTCTCGCATTGGGATTCTGACGCAAAAATTCGGATTCTTTTCCAGAAGCGGCTCGGGAAGTCCTTTTGTTTCCTTTCCAAACATCAAAAAGACCTTCTCGGGATATTGTATCTCGGTATAAGCTCTCGGAGCCTTGGTGCTGAAATAATAGACCGAAGCATCCGGATTCTTATCGTAAAAATCCTCAAGACCGTCATAATATGTAATATCAAGCTGGTGCCAATAGTCAAGCCCCGCACGCTTCAGCTTTGCATTGTCTATCTCAAAGCCGAGAGGACGGATCAGATGAAGCGCAGCACCCGTAGCGGCGCAGGTTCTTGCAATATTACCCGTGTTTTGCGGAATTTCGGGTTCGTGTAAAACTATATTTATTCTTGCCATTTTAATCTCCGAAATGTTATTTATACTATTATATTACATTTTGCGAAAACCTTCAAGGGCTTTTTGTAAAAAAATCAAAATTTTGTATATATAAAAATTTACAAATTAGTGTAGCATTCGTGGATATGTTATGATATAATAAATATAACTGTTTATATTTTTAAGGAGAACGAAATGGGACTTATTGATAAGATCATAGGAACATATAGCGAAAGACAGATAAAAAAGCTTCAGAAGACAGCAGATGAGGTTGATGCACTTGCAGAAAAATATAAGGCGATGTCAAATGAGGAGCTGAGCGGCACGACCGAGCTTCTGAAAAAGAGACTTGATGAAGGCGAAACCCTTGACGATATTCTTCCCGATGCCTTTGCGGCAGTGAGAGAGGCGGATGACCGAGTTCTCGGCAAACGCCCATTTAGAGTGCAGGTGCTTGGCGGTATAATTCTCCATCAGGGCAGAATCGCCGAGATGAAAACAGGTGAAGGTAAGACACTTGTTGCAACCATGCCCGCATATCTTAATGCTCTTATGGGTAAGGGAGTTCATATCGTTACCGTAAACGATTATCTTGCACGCCGAGACAGCGAAGAAATGGGCAGAGTTTATGCATTTATGGGACTTACAACAGGACTTGTTGTTCACGGTCAGTCAAATGAAGAAAAGCAGGCAGCATATTCTGCTGATATCACATACGGAACAAATAACGAATACGGCTTCGATTATCTTCGTGATAATATGGCGGTTTATAAGAAGCAGACCTTCCAACGCGGTCATTTCTTTGCCATCGTTGACGAGGTTGACTCTATTCTCATTGATGAGGCAAGAACTCCTCTTATCATATCCGGCGAGGGGGAGGCTTCGACCGACCTTTATGACAGAGCAGATGCTTTTGTCCGTAAGCTCCGTAAATTTGTTATCAAGGAGCTTGACGATAAAAAAGACAATAGCAATATAGATGCGGATTATATCGTTGACGAGAAGGCAAATAATGCCATTCTCACTGCCGAGGGTATAAGAAAAGCAGAGGGCTTTTTCGGCGTTGATAATCTTGCCGATCCCGAAAATGCAACCCTCTCACATCATATCAATCAGGCAATAAGAGCATATGGAATCATGCATAGAGATGTTGACTATGTTGTGGACGGCGAAAATGGCGTTGTTATTGTTGATGCTTTTACAGGTCGTCTTATGCCCGGAAGGCGTTATTCAAACGGACTTCATCAGGCAATCGAAGCAAAGGAGCGTGTAAAGGTTCAGAAAGAGAACAGAACTCTTGCAACCATCACCTTCCAGAACTATTTCCGTATGTACGAAAAGCTTTCGGGTATGACAGGTACTGCTCTCACAGAGGAAAGTGAATTCAGAGAGATATATAATCTTGATGTTGTTGAAGTTCCGACAAATAAGCCGATGATAAGACTTGACCGAAATGATGTTGTTTATACAAGCATCAAGGGCAAGTATAATGCCATCGTGAATCAGATAAAAGAATGCCATGAAAAGGGACAGCCTGTGCTTGTTGGTACAGTTTCCATCGACAAGAGCGAGGAGCTTTCCGCACTTCTCAGACGAGAGGGAATTGCTCATTCTGTTCTTAACGCAAAGCATCACGAAAAAGAAGCGGAGATCGTAGCTCAGGCGGGAAAATTCGGTGCTGTCACCATTTCCACCAATATGGCGGGACGAGGAACCGATATCATGCTTGGCGGTAATCCCGAATATATGGCAAAGCAGGAGATGCGCCGTCTCGAATTTGAGGAAGAGCTTATAGCCATGGCAACGGGTACCGCTGAGATAGACAACGAAGAGGTAAAGGAAGCTCGCAGAGTATTCAGAGAGCTTTATGAAAAGTATAAAAAAGAGATCGAACCTGAAGCTAAGAAGGTAAGGGAAGCGGGCGGACTTTTTATTCTCGGTACTGAAAGACACGAATCAAGACGAATCGACAATCAGCTCAGAGGACGCTCGGGCAGACAGGGAGACCCCGGTGAATCAAGGTTTTTCCTTTCGCTTGAAGATGATCTTATGCGTCTTTTCGGTAGCGAAAGAATGCTCGGAATGGTTCAGAATAAGGAGACATTTGAGGATCTTCCCATTGATGTTAAGCTGATCTCGGGACTTATCGAAAACTCCCAGAAGCGCATCGAGGAAATGAACTTCAAGCGCCGTAAGAATGTCATCACTTATGATGATGTTATGAATCAGCAGAGAAATATCATCTATAAGCAGAGACAGAGCGTTCTTGACGGTGAGGATGTTGGAGAGACTATTAGAAAGATGATAAGCTCAACCATCGAGGAAAATGTTGCGTCCTTCATAGGCGGAGAAAGTGCTGCTGAATGGAATTTTGACGGACTTCGAAATCATTACAGAGGACTTCTTTGCAGTGACGACGATTTTAGATATAACGAGGACGAGCTTAAAAAGCTTGATAAGGATGATATATCATCACTTCTCACAGAACGCGCAATGAAGATCTATAACGACAAGAAGGAAAATGTTGGTGAAGAGCTGTTCAAAGAGATTGAGCGCAGCGTTCTTCTCCGAAATGTTGACCTTAAGTGGATGGAGCATATTGACGCTATGGACGATCTTAAGGAAACCATCGGACTTCAGGCATATGCGCAGAGAGATCCCGTAAGAGAATATAGAATTGCGGGAGGCGATATGTTTGATGAGATGATAGCAGAGATCAGAGAAAATACCGTTCGCACGATTCTTTCCTTTAGGCTTGCGGATGACAGCGCCATCAAGCGTGTTGCGGTTGCAAAGCCTAAAGCTGCGGGATTTGCAGGTGGAGATGCGCCCAAAAAGGGCATGAAAAAAGTTGGAAGCACCATCATCCGAAAGGACGAAAAGGTGGGCAGAAATGATCCGTGTCCCTGCGGAAGCGGAAAGAAATATAAGAAATGCTGCGGAGCAAATAACGGCGGCGCAGATGAGGATTAAGGAGCAAATATGGGCTTTGGACTCTTGTTTCTTGGGTATATTGCAACATTTCTGATGAGCATCAATAGCTTTGGGGTTGTTTTCAGATTAACCGGTTGTGCTATAATGCTATCGGCACTTTCAAAGCTTTCAAGGTATGAAAAAGGCTTCTTTTATGTAAACATTTCTTGCTTTGCTATGACAGCTGTTTCTCTTTTTGAATGCGTGTTCGGCTTCTTTGATGTCGGGTGGCAGTATGATAATATAAAAAATATATGTATGAGCATTTTCCTTGTGCTGACGGTTATATTTCATTCACTGCTTTACCTTGCAATATACAGAATTTCAAAGGATGTCGGTCTTGACAAGCTCAGAATGAGTTCCGTCAGAAATGCCGTTTTTGCTTCGATAGAGCTTGTTATTTTGCTTTGTGCATATGTGATGTGGAATATAGAACTCGGTATCACGAAATATATCGTTATGGCAGGTATTATATATCCGTTTATAATTCTTGTCTTTAATCTCGTTCTTATTTATTCCTGCTATAAGAATATCTGCGAGGAGGGAGACGAGGAAGCACCGAGAAAGCCTTCAAAAATACCGTTCCTCAATAAGCTGTTCGATGCCTCGGAAAAGAGAGAACAGGAAATTTTCGATAAAACAAAAAGCTATGCGGAAAAACGCATTGCGGAAGATTTTGAGAAAAAGAAGAATAAGAAAAAGCATAAAAAGAAAAGGAGGTAATATATAGCCATGAAGACCGCAAAGATAAAGAAATTCATGGGAATAGGTTCGCTTATCATATCTGTATTTTTCCTTTTCAATCCTGATATTGCGATAATAGATATTATTCCCGATGTTTTCGGTTATGTTTTTATCCTCTTTGGTTTAAGCCAGCTTTCGGATGTTAATGATAAGATAGCGGAAGCAAGAAATTGCTTCAAAAAGGCTGCGATATGCAATCTTATCAAGCTTTCGCTGATCGTTGTTCTTTTTGGCATGGTATCTCAAAGGGAAATGCCTGTCAGTATGCTGCTTTTCACCTTTGTGATGAATATTTTTGACCTTATTTATGTTATTCCCGGATATCTCTATCTTTTCTCGGGGCTTATGTATCTCGGCGAGAGGCTTGATAGCGAATATGTCCTTGGCAGACGCCGTTTTGTTCCGAGAAAAACGCCCGTGAATGCAGACGAAAAACAGCTTGAGGTCTTTCACAAAAAAGAAATGAAAAGAAAAATGCGTCTTGAGAGATCGCTTTCAAATACCGAAAAAATCCAGAGAGCGACCATTATGTTTGTGCTTTTCAAGGCTGTAACTCCCGTTCTTCCGGAGCTTACCTCTCTTCTTGAGCACGGATATAACGATTCACGCATAAATTATTATGATTTTATCTATCTTTTCAGAATAGTTGCAGTTTTTCTTATGTTTCTGGCAGGCATCATTTGGCTTGTGCTTGCAATAAAATATTATGTCGGCGTAATGCGCGACAGAGTATTTATCGAAGCAGTTAAAGAAAAATATGCAGCAGAGGTGCTTCCTAACAGAGTGCATTTTGCCAAGAAATTTGCTTCTATGGAAATTATACTTTTTGTTTGCGGGGCATTCTTTTTAACAAATCTGTATTTCGATGAGGTAAATATAGTACCGAGTGCTATAGCGGGAATTATCCTTGCTATTGCATCGTACAGAATCAGAAAATATTCCTCAAAGTGGCTCCTTACCTTTATCAGCTCAATATTTATGACCGTATCTTCGGTCATTCTCGAGGTCTCGAGATTTGATTTTAACGTCGAATACATAAAAGAACAGATAATGAGAAATCCACGGGCTTATGAGGCTTGGGAGCAGATGACTTTAAATTCCGTTTTGTTTGGAATTACAAGCTTACTCACGGTTGTGTCTCTGATGATTCTTGCATGGGATGTTGCAAAAAAATATACAGGATATTTCATGCCGGGAACAGATTCATTCGACCCCGAAAGAGCAACAAAGGAGCTGCACGCAGAGCTTACAAGACCGCTTATAGTAACGGGAATATTCGGCCTGCTTCAATCGGCTTGTGTTCCATTGTATTTTATTTCTATGTGGTATAGATTTGAAGCGATTTGGTTTTTTGATCTTGTTTTCTCGATGATCTTTGCATTTTGCTTTATGCAGAATCTTCATGAAATTTCAAAAAACATAAGATATAAACATTTTCTCGGTGATGAATAATTATCATTCCGAATGGGAAAACTCCATTTGTAATTGAAAAGATTACGAAGCAAAAGAAAGGGGTTAACCGAAATGTCAAATAATCAGAATAACAATCAGAACAACAACCAGAATAAGAACCAGAACCAGAACAAGCAGAATCAGAATAAGACACAGAATCAGAAGGATCAGAACCAGAACAAAAATTCAAACGACAACTATAGATAATTCATGTTTCATCGGAGCACCGCCCGGCGGTGCTCCGTATTTTTTTATTTGAACAATCTTGAAATTTTTCCTTTTTACTATTGCACGGTAAGATAAAAAAGTGTATAATATATAGGATATAATTTTGAAAGGGAACCAACATGACCGAAATAATAAAGGAAAGATATCTGAAGGCAAAGCGTGCGCTTTTTGATAAGGCGTATGGCTCTCTCAATGAAAAACAAAGAGATGCAATATTTACAACAGAAAAGCCGCTTCTTATCCTCGCCGGTGCGGGAAGCGGAAAGACCACAGTTCTGGTAAAACGCATCGCCTTTATAATAAAATACGGAAATGCTTATTATAGCGAAAATGTGCCGGAGGGGATGAATGAGGCGCAGGTTGCAAGCCTTGAAAGCGCACTTGATCTTCCTTCCGAGGAGATCGAGCAGCTTTTGCCTGTATTTATAAACCGTCCGTGTCCCCCATGGCAGGTGCTTGCCATAACCTTTACAAATAAGGCGGCAAACGAAATGAAAACAAGACTTGCTGCCGCATTTTCAAATGATGAAAGCATTGCAAATGATATTTGGGCAGGCACATTTCATTCTATATGTATGAGAATTTTGCGCAAATACGGTTCAAGGATCGGATATAGCGATGGATTTACGATTTATGATACCGATGATGTGAAAAAGCTCATCTCATCTTGCCTTAAAAAGCTGAATATTGATGAAAAGATCCTCCCGATAAAATCCGCTATGAATGAGATCAGCCGTGCAAAGGATCGCCTCATGGATCCCAAAGCCTTTGAGGATGAGGCGGCATCCGATTTCAGACTTTCAAAGATCGCTGCGGTGTATAAAGAGTATCAGAGAGTCCTTAAGGATTCAAACGCTCTTGATTTTGATGATATTATCATGCAGACCGTCAGACTTCTCCAGACCGATGATGAAGCAAGAGAATATTATCAGAGACGCTTCAGATATGTCTGTGTTGATGAGTATCAGGATACTAACCGTGCGCAGTTTGTTCTCACTAAGCTTCTCACTGACGGAAGCAGAAATCTGATGGTAGTCGGAGATGATGACCAGAGTATTTACAAATTCCGTGGCGCTACCATTGAAAATATCCTTGATTTTGACCGTACATATAACGATGCAAAGGTAATAAAGCTTGAGCAGAACTACCGTTCAACGCAAAATATTCTGAATGCCGCAAATGAAGTTATCAAAAACAACAGCGGTAGAAAGGGAAAAACTCTTTGGACAGCAAAGGGAGAGGGAGAAAAAATACGCCTTCGCCGCCTTGACGATCAGAATCTTGAAGCAAGATTTATCACGGAAACCATAAACAAGCTTGTTTCCTCCGGTGAGCGGAGATATAAGGATTTTGCGGTTCTTTACCGTGTTAATGCACAGTCAAATAACCTTGAAAATGTTTTTGCGAGAAGCGGAATCCCATATAGAATGCTTGGTGGCGTCAGATTCTCGGATCGCAAGGAAATCAGAGATATCGTTGCATATCTACAGCTTATAAATAACCATTCGGATAGGGAAAGGCTTCTGAGAATCATCAATGAGCCGAAGCGAAAGATAGGCGCAAAGGCGATTGAGGCAGTTGTTGAAATTGCAGATGCAGTTGGATGCAGCCTTTTTGATGTCATTCGAAATTCGGGTCAGTATATTGCACTTGCAAATTATAAATCAAGATTTGACGATTTTGCTGATATGATCGAAAATCTCAGCGAGCTTGCAAAAGAGGTTTCTCTTGATGTTCTCGTAAAGGAGACACTTGAGCGAAGCGGATATAAGCAGATGCTTTTGGATGCGGGAGAGCAGGAAGCGGAAAGACTTGAAAACCTTGAGGAATTTATTTCAAATATCATCGAATATCAGCAGAATGCGGAAGAACCGTCTCTCACGGGCTTCCTTGAAGAAAACGCACTTGTTGCCGATGTTGACAGATACGATGAAAATGCGGATGCAGTTGTGCTTATGACGATACATAGCGCAAAGGGGCTTGAATTTCCGGTTGTTTTCCTTCCCGGGCTTGAGGACGGAATTTTCCCCGGAATGCAGTCGATCCTCGATCCCACCGAGCTTGAGGAGGAAAGACGACTTGCCTATGTTGCGATCACAAGAGCAAAGGAAAAACTGTTTATTACTCACACAAAATGCCGCCTTCTCTACGGAAGAACACAGTATAATCCAAAATCCAGATTTGTTGAGGAGATCCCCTCTTCTCTTGTTGAGGAAGAAGGGGAGAGCACACCGCAGTATATGGGAGCACAGCGCATAACACAGCCTCAGCCTCGCATGAGAGCGGAAGAGATAACTGTCGGAAAGCCACTTGTTAGAAATACTCCAAAAGCTCCGATATTTGCAGAGGGAGACAGAGTAAGCCACTTGACCTTCGGCGAGGGAGAGATACTTTCCGTAAAGCCAATGGGTGCGGATACCTTATATGAGATCATGTTTGATAAGGTCGGCACGAAAAAGCTTATGGCAACCTATGCAAAACTAAAGAAGGTTTTGCAAGATTAAATTTTTATCTTGCAAGCGAATTTGAAGTGGAACGGCAGGATTTGATACAAAAATATCAATCTTTTCTGTATAAATTATCGCAAAATACATCTTTTTTGCAAGTTTTTTTTATAAAGTTTCAAAAAAATGCAAAAAATTGAAGAAAAATACTTGAAAAACAAAAAAAGATGTGATACAATATAAAGCGTATTCAATGGATGCCGTTTTTCGTCACCCGTATTAAGATTCAGTAATTTTTTTGAAAGGATATACTATAATGGATTTTAAGAATCAGTATCTCGCAAAAGTTTATGCGGACACGCAGAAGCGTGATCCCGACCAGCCCGAATTTCTTCAGGCAGTAAAGGAGGTTCTTGAGTCTCTTGAGCCCGTGCTCGCAAAGAACCCCGAAATCGAAAAGACAGGCATCATCGAAAGAATGGTTGAGCCTGAGCGTATGATCGTTTTCAGAGTTTCTTGGGTTGATGACAACGGCAATGTTCAGGTGAACCGTGGCTTTAGAGTTCAGTTCAACTCCGCTATCGGTCCTTATAAGGGAGGACTTCGTTTCCATCCTTCCGTAAATGCTTCTATTATGAAGTTCCTCGGCTTTGAGCAGACCTTCAAGAATAGCCTTACAGGTCTCCCCATGGGCGGCGGTAAGGGTGGCTCTGACTTCGACCCCAGAGGAAGAAGCGACGGAGAGATCATGCGCTTCTGCCAGAGCTTTATGACAGAGCTTGCAAAGCACATCGGTGCTGATACAGACGTTCCCGCAGGTGACCTTGGCGTTGGCGCAAGAGAGATCGGTTATCTCTTCGGTCAGTATAAGAGACTTCGCAATGAGTTCACAGGCGTTCTCACAGGTAAGGCAATTCCTTCGGGCGGTTCTCTTATCCGTCCCGAGGCAACAGGCTTTGGCGCAGTTTACTATGTATGCGAAATGCTTAAGTCCTTCGGTGATGATATAAAGGGCAAGACATTCGCAGTTTCCGGCTTCGGTAATGTTGCTTGGGGTACTGTAAAGAAGGTTACAGAGCTTGGCGGTAAGGTTGTAACAATTTCCGGTCCCGACGGCTACATATATGACGCTGACGGTGTAAATACAGACGAAAAGATCAACTTCATGCTCGAGATGAGAGCCTCCGGCAGAGATAAGGTTCAGGATTATGCTGATAAGTTCGGCGTTCCTTTCTTTGCAGGCAAGAGACCTTGGGAGCAGAAGGTTGATATCGTAATGCCTTGCGCAACTCAGAATGAGGTTGGCATTGATGATGCAAAGAACATCATCGCAAATGGCGTTAAGTACTATGTTGAGGTTGCAAATATGCCCACAACTGCTGAGGCTGTTGCATATCTTAAGGCAAACGGTGCAGTGATCGCTCCTTCAAAGGCAGTTAACGCAGGCGGCGTTGCGGTTTCGGGTCTCGAAATGAGCCAGAACTCCATGCGCTATAGCTGGACAGCTGAAGAGGTTGACGCAAAGCTTAAGCAGATCATGGCTAACATCTTCAAGAACTCCTATGAGGCTGCAAAGAAGTACGGCATGGAAGGCGACCTTGTTGCAGGCGCAAACATCGCAGGCTTCGAAAAGGTTTACGAAGCAATGAAGTGGCAGGGCGTTTGCTACTAATACATTTTTTCAAATACTAAAGAAGGTTCGTAATTCGAACCTTCTTTTTTTAAAAATAGGTGAATTATACTATTAAGTGCAACACTTTAAGAAAAAAGAACACTCATATTGAATCCTGTGTTATAATGAAGTTACCACCCAACAAATAACAAAAGGAGATTCAATATGAGCTATACCCATTTTACCATAGAAGAACGCT
>JAFXAN010000013.1 GCA_017517035.1 Clostridia bacterium | reverse complement strand
GCGGTGAGGCGGGAACGGTGAAATTATACCCCAATGCTGTCGCATTGCCCTACGGGTTCGACTCCACGAATGACCTTTGGTCATTACGTTCCGCTCAGGGTGACTATCTACCGTTTATCATCCTTTAGCGCTCGTAGATTCTTCGCTACGCTCAGAATGACTCGAGAGTAAATTGATGCTAAGTTTTTCTACATGAAATTTCTGTAAAATTTCCGTAGAAACACAGATAAACAACAATAAAAATCCTCTTTTTAAAGTTTTGATCGACCTTTTTTAAAAGGTCGCGCGAGCCGACGGCGGCGTCGGTCGCCTCCGCAGAGGCGAAACTCCCTCACCGATAAATTACTGTTTATTGAAACAAGATCGTTTTTGCACAAAAAAGGCTTGATCAACTGCAAAAAGCGTTGACCAAGCCATTATAGGGTTATTTATCAAATTTAAATCCTGTTACTTTTTCGAAAAGTGCGGGCAGTTCCTTAAGCTCCAGAACTCTCTCGCTCTGCATGACCTCATCTCCGCCGGGAAGCCACAGGAAGCCCGTTTTTCCCGTATAGTTCATGAAATATCCAACCTTAAGATCTTCCCTGTACATCTCATAAACATTATTCATAAGAGCCTGAGCGGTATAAAGATCAAGCTGCTCCTCCTTAGTCTCTGCCATAAGAGAGTTACCGATGCCCATCTCCGCAAGATTTGTTACCTTACCCGTTTCCATAAGTCTGGCATAGAAATCCGTCTCGATTATCTCGAAAGTGCCGTTTGTGTACCAGTCGATACCCACCATATCGCAATATTCGTCACCGGGATAGAGGTACATTACGTCCATATGAGTTGAAGTACTCGGACTATACTCCCAGAGAAGATTCGTAAGCCCGCACTCTTCCTCAAAATATTCATAAACATATATCCACATATCAACGAAATATCTTGAGTCAAGCTGTCCACTCTTTATTTCGGGCGTCCACCAGAACCAGCCGCCGTTACACTCATGGAATGGTCTCCATATTATCGGAACACCTGCTTCGTCGAGTGCTTTGAAGATAATTGCAGTAAGCTCAAGCTCGCTCTTGAAATTGGCATTTGTTTCTGTTCCCTCGGTAGAGATATCTATCCATTCCTGTTCGCTGCCAAGGAAGCCGCGGTCCTCCTGACCGTCCGTAAACACATAATCGGGGCTGGGGTTTGTCATGTGGTTACCAACAGTGATTATACCACCCTGCGCAGCATAGTCAACAAGCTCGCAGACAAGCTGGCTGATGATCATCCACTGACTATCGGGAAGAGTAGGCATTTTGAAGCCGCATCTTCCAAGGTCAACACCGAGAATTGCGGGATGAGTTCCCGTTGCTTCCATAAAATTGTCAAGTGTTACACTTGGAACTCTGCGTGCGTTATACATCTCATCGCCGACAATTGTAAGCTCGTCCGTGTCATAAACATATTCAAGAACCTTCATAAGGTCTTCCTTTGAATAGAGAGTAGGAAGATCGTCTGTTGAAAGCTCCACCAAGAAGCCCTCGGGAAGCTCGACCGTCTTGTTTTCGCCGATAATGGTATCGAATAAATAGTCAACAACATAATTTATCGAGTGATATGAGCCGTAAAGGTAAAGATCTCCGTTCTCAACCTTGATAGAGCCTTTTTCATAGTCAAGACCCGAGCGATCATAATAGATCACATGGTCATTCTCTGTATTTTTGGCTGTAAGCTCGATCTTCTTGCCGAGAATCTCATCTCCGATGCGGTCATTTATAGCCTTAACCTCGTCATATGTAGTCTGACCATAAGTACCCTCTGCCTCAATATAATTATATTTAAATTCGGAATAGTCAACTCCTGCAATTTTGAAGGAGTCAAGCTTTGGCTCGAAGAGGTAAACATAACCGCTCTCAACGGGGAAATTGATCTGACCGTCAACGATAAAGTTTGCAATGAAGCAATCAAGCGCTGCCACTGTTGCACTCTCTGTAAGTCCCATTATAACCAAATCGTTTTCAACCATTTTTATTGCATAGTCATAATCGGTGGAAAGGAGTGCCGCAACCTCACGGCAAGCGTCTCTATCGGCATTTCCGATGATAATCTCTGCTTTTTTCGGTTTATCCCAGTCGGTGCTGACGCTTATTCTCTCGCCCGTTGCCTTTGAAATTGCTGTGTGAAGCTTTCCGGGGAGAGATTTAACATCTTCGCCCGCCTTTTCGGGACGAACAATGGTATAATCACCGATCTTTTCTGTGAAATCGTTAACGACGATAACGCCATCATCCGAAGCACCGCCGTTATTTGAAACAGAGCTGTCTCCGCAAGCGCAAAAAGCAAATACCATGCAGAGAAGAAGGCTCAAAACAAGAAAAATTCTTTTCATAATTCCTCCAAAAACAAATAGTTGTTTTTATTATACAGAAAACAATAAATTTTTTCTAATTGTATTTTATCAAAAATATTGCAAATTTTGCGAACAAATGAAAAATCATTCCATTTCGTCAAACATTGCCGCAAGCTTGTCTCTGTCAACGATCTTATCGCTTGCCATCAGCTCCTCGCAGTATTTCCAGGAATGAGCCGCCCAATGCCATGTCCATGTCATAATATAGGCACTCTTTCTGCCATCGGAGATGAGTCTGTCAATAAGTGCGAGCATATCGCGACCGTTCCAGAAGCCGTCCTCGGTCTGCTCCCTATCGTGCGGAGCAAGCTTTGCGCCTGTGGGACCGAATTCTGTGATTGCAAGAGGCTTGCCCGTTGCCATGAGGATATCGTGAGTTTTTCCGTCGCCGTCAACCTCATAGCCTCCGCTCGTGTACCAGTCATAACCGATGATATCAACAACATCATCGCCCGGATAGCAATACATTGCATCGCAATTTACATTATTTGTTATATTGGGAGCAAATACCCAGATAAGGTTTGTAAGTCCCAGCTTGTTTTCATAGAGATCATAGACATATCTCCAGGCTCTTTCCATATATTTTCCGGGGAGAGTATAGCCATTCTGAGTTATGCAGAACCAGAACCAGCCACCGTTCTGCTCATGGAGAGGTCTCCAGAGAACAGGAACTCCTCTGTCCCCGAGAGCCTTAAGAAATCTTGCATCCTGAAGAAGCTCCGCCTTCCAGATGGTGTTAAGCTCGGTACCCTCTGTAAGCAGCTCTTCCCAAGCCTCTTCTCTTCCCAGATTTCCTCGGCAAAGATCGCCTCCGTCATTTCCCGTAGGATTTGCCCAATGGGAGGATGCTGTAACGATTCCGCCCTCGTTTGCGAACTCAACAAGCTCCTCGATCGCCTGTTCTCTGCCTTTCTGACCGATAAAGGGGATCTGCAAGCCATAGCAAGCAAGGTCGATTCCGCAAATTGCAGGATATTTTCCTGTTTTTTCATGGAAACGCTCGATCATCTTTGCGGGCATTTCTCTGCTGCCGCCAACCTGCTCACCAAAGGCTGTTTTGCTGTCGTCCTCATAGAGCTTCTTCACCATCATAAGAAGCTGTTCTTTTGTGTACATCTTTTTCATAATAGACACCTCAATGTTTTATTTTATCTCGGAAAGCTTTGTTGTTCCCTTTGAGCTTTCAAATTCACTGCCGCAAACATCAACAAAATCCATATTGGGAAGATATTCGCCTGCGTCCTCGCCCCCCTCAAACACCCAAATGATGTTATCAAGTGAGCAATCTTCATTATAATATGGCACGGTAAGCTCCCAAAGTGCTCTGTAATGGGGGATCACGGCTGTCATATCGCCGCCCTTTTCCGAGGCTGCGCTCCACCATCTGTTGTCGCTTGCGATCTCGGGCATAAGGCAGAGATAAACACAAGTTCCCTCCTCCTTAAGGAACTGCAGAAGCATTCCGCATTTTCCGAGATTTCTGCGATAAGCCATACCCACGGGAGTTATGGGATCAAAAAGATCCTGCCAATCCTTCTCGCTGAGCCTTCCGCCTGTTGTGCTTCCGCCGAAATTTGCGGGATTATATGGTCTCAGTATCAGCACAACGCTTCCGCCCGCCTCGGAATATTCCTTTATTTCACAAGCAAGAGTTCTGATCTGCTCCTCGTCAGCTCCCAGCTCAAAATAATCGTCAACATCAAATTTGATAACTGCCGGAACATCGCCCTCTGATGCATAATAGCTTTCAAGATGATCTCTGAAGAAGTTTTCGTCCTTTATCTCAAGCTCGCCTCTGAAAAGAGGAGGCATTTCACCGAGACTTATCTTCTCGACCATTTCAAGCATCTCGTCCTTTGTGAGAGGTGCTTTTTCGCATCCTGCAAGTGAGCTGATCTCCTCCGAGCCAAAAATCTTGCCCGTCTCATAAAGGCTGCCGCTTATCATATCGGTATAGCTGACAAATTGCTCGCCTGTTTTCTTGTTTTCAATAACCGCATAGCCTCTGAAAAGCAGCCGCTCGCAGGCTCTTTCGGGAGAAATTCCGCCGCTCTCATCCTCAAAGCCTACAGAGGAAACGCTATAAAGGAGCATAGATCCCGGCAAAGCTGCCGAGCTATCTCCGGTTATACCCTCTCCAAAGAACGGTACATCATATGTAAATGTCATGTCCCGTGTCAAAAGTGCATTTGACGTTCCTCTGTCTCTCGATGCCAGAGCACCCGCCTCTATCACCTTGAAAATATCGTTTTCAACAGAAGAGGAAAGAGAATAATGGGCACGAAGCGCTGCTTTTTCACCCACTTCGGGGAAAAGCGAGAGACTGCGAAGGATCGGAAGCACATAAAGAGTTGTTGTTTCCGTGATCGCCGTTTTCATATCATAAGGGTCATTGCCCTCGGGGTCTTTATAGAAAAGGCAAACGCTTCCGAGAACCGAGAAATCCTCAAGCCCCTGTCCGGCAATAACACCGATATTTGCAATGAGCTTTTTGCTTCCCACAAGTCTGATGGCAACATCGCAAGGATAGAGAAATTCGATCTTGTTTTCAAGTGCGAATTTTTCCGCATTTGAATTTGCAAGTCCTCTGAAGGTTTTCAGCGATTTGCAATCACTAAAAGCTCTTCTGTCGATTGAGGCATCAAGCTCAAAGATGACCTCTGTGAGATTTTCACAGTTTAAAAAGGCATTCTTTTCAATGGATGTGATCACAGCGGGGACGGTGAAGCTCACAAGTCCCGTGCAACCCTTGAAGGTCTCAACTCCGATGGCTTCATTTTCAAGCTCATCGGAAAAAACTATAGTCTTCATCCCACTGCAGCCGTCAAAGCAGTATGGGGAAATATTTTTCACCGACGAAATATCAAAAACGCCGTTTTCCGGCTCTTTTCCGGCATAATATAGGCTCGTCAATGCTCTGCAATGCTCAAACACCGCACCGTTTAGCTTTGTCAAGGAATATGGGAGCATTATCTGCTCCAGCTTCTCCATTCCCGTAAAGAAATTGCCGCTTATTTCGCTGACGCTCTCGGCTTCTATATAAGCTCTTGTGATCCCGCCAAAATAGGGGGCTATCGCCGTTGTTTTATATGAAGAAAAATTTGTCTGGGAATTATTCTTTGTTCTAAACATAAGATTCGTTCCGTTGCCCTTTATGAAAATGTCATATCTCGGTGAATCCTTTGAAGAAAGCTCATTTTCCTTAAGATGCCAATAAAGTCCGTTTCCTGCAGAGCCGAAAGCAATGACATCCTCGGCAGGATAAAAGGGAATGTCGGTGAGATTTGCACCTCCCCAGTTCAGATTCTTCTCCTTTGCTTCACCGTAAAGCACCTCGTCACTTCCCACAATATAGGCAAGCTCGCTGCCCGAAAAGGCACGGCTGTCGATGGAGGGAGATCCGAGAAAATGAACGAAATAAAGAGATGAGCAATTCTTGAAGCATTCCTCGCCCACAACAGTAACTCCTGCGGGAACTGTCAGTCTTTCAAGAAGATAGCAATGGGCAAAGGTCTGCTTGCCGAGAAGCCCCTCAAGAGAATCGGAAAGCTTTATGCTTCTCACCGAATTGCATCCGCTGAAGGAATAGTTTTTAATTGATTTAACATATCCGAGGTCAAAATCATAGCCCTCCGGAGCTTTTTCACCTCTCACTCTGATGCTTTTCAGTGCCTTCATATCCTGAAGTGCCGCATTCCCGATGGATGTAAGAGTTTTTGGAACAACAAGCTCTGTCGCATTTTTCAGAAATGCGATTCCGTATGAGCCGATCTCCTCGATGCCCTCACCGATCTCAACCTTTTTTATGCTATCATAGTAAGGAGCAAAAACGCTGTTTGCCCTGTTCTGATATTTCAGCTCATTGCCTTCATTATCAAGGCCGTCAAAGGAGCCGCTTCCCTCAATGAAGAGCGTGCATGAGGGTTTTTCCTCATCACCGTAATTTATGACCTTATATGAGACAGTTTCATTCAGTGCGCCCTCTGAAAGAAGAATGCCCTCACCCTCTGCAAATATCACATATGAAAAGGTGAAAATCAAAGCAAGGATAACCGCTGACAAAACAAGCTTTTTCATTGTATTCCTCCTTTGCGAAAATATTATTAATAATATTTTACCATCCATTGCCACCGTTGTCAATATTTTTTGATATATATCTTCTCTTTTTCTTCGCCTGCATAAAAGGTCTTTGCGGCAACCTCATCCGCACCGAGTGAAATCAGCTCCCGAGTTATGTTTTTCTGAGCTGCTATCATCCCGAAAAAGCATATTTTTGCACCATTTTTCTTTGCCTTCTCTATAAGCTCCTCCGATATCTTCAGAAAAGCTTTGCATCCGATATCAAAAATAGCCTCGTCGTTTGCCCCCGGCATCTCAGGGAAAACGAGAGACGACACAAGCTTATCCGAATCCACTGCCCAAAAAGCAGTCCTTTCAGCAATTTCGTCTGCCATTGTCGCCGCTGCACAGCAATCAATAACTGCGCCAACCGAAATGTTTTCAGCTTCCTCATCAAGCTCTGAAAGCCTGAATTTCAAGGCGCTGATAGCCGAAAGCTCGGGAATCGAGGGCAAAAGCAGGATCATTCTTCTCTTTTCCGACGCTTTTAAGGCATAAGCGATAACTCTTTCCTGCTTCTCCTCATTCCTCGGAAGAAGTATCTTTATTTCACCATCCGAGGCGCTGTCAAAAAGCTCTGAAAGAGCTGATGAAAGCATATTTTGATCATAGTCATCAGAGAAGCATATAATACTGCTTTTTGCCGTGTTAAGACTGCCCTTTATGGCAAGATCGCAAATGCTCAGCCCATAGTGCTCCACCGTTTCCTCATCCGGCGAAGCTATCAGAACGCCGTTTTCGCTGTCGATTATTGCCATCTCCCCCTCCGAAAGACAAAAAATGCTCCTGTTTTCGCCAACTATCAGCGGAACACCGAGAGAGTGCGCATAAATTGCCACATCCGAGAGCAGCGGAACTCCGCATAGAAAAATTCCAAGGATCATAGAAGCATCTGCCGCCATAAGCGACTGCTTTGATATTCCTTCACATACGAGAATTGATGGACCAACAGGAAAAGAAGCTCCGTTTCCGCCCTCCCTTGACAGCACTCTGTATAGCTCACCGCATATTCTGCAGATCTCGGCACCGCCCCCCGAAACATAAGGATCATCCTCTTCCCCAAGGCTTCGCTCCGATACGATCAAGACCGCTGCCGATGCCTCATATCCCTCAAAGACCGCAAGCCTCATCTTCTCAAGCAGTTCATCATGAAATGCACTCGTTTCGCCCTCATATAAAGTCTCTTCAATGTTGCGAAAGGCGATCTCAAGCCTTTGAAGCTCTGTCAGTATCTCATCTCCTTTCCCTTTGCTTTTTTCTGTCTGCGTCGGCTCAAAATGGCCGTAAAAATGTATTTTTCCGATGGCGCAACGCCGATTCATTCCTCTTCCGCAAATCTCTCTCAAGCATATCGCCCCTTTCCGATATCCTTATTTTCTCCAAAAAAATCCCACACTATTCCTTTGACCTTCCGAGCACCGCCCGAATATACTGAAGAGAAGGAGGAATAAAAAATGATTTTGATGAAACCTTATGACCGCATGAGAGCGGTTCAATATGCAAAAAAATGGGCGCTCTCCCGTAATCCGCTTTTTACCGATTTTACGGGTCAGGGCGGAAACTGCACGAATTTTGTTTCCCAATCGGTGCTTGCGGGAAGCTGCGCCATGAATTTCACCCCAACCTTTGGCTGGTATTTTGTGTCCTCAAGCGACCGCTCCCCATCATGGACGGGAGTTGAATTTTTCTATGATTTCATGGTGAACAACGAAGGCGTTGGCCCTTTTATGCGAGAGGTCAGCCGCCCCGAGGTGGAGATCGGTGATGTTATTCAGCTTGCAAACAACACCGGCGATTTTTATCACACGCTCATGGTCACGGGCTTTGACGGAAATGAGATACTCGTTTCCGCACAGTCGGATGACTCCCTTGACAGACCGCTTTCAAGCTATAATTATGCAACACTCAGATTTTTAAAGGTTCTCGGTGTGAGAGTTGAATACGATGGCGATATCTGTTTTGAGGGGCTTCTTTCGGGTACTTCACTGGATATTGTTAGATAAAAAATCCTCAAAAAAATAAAAAACTATTGACAAAGCATTTCCATTGTGATATACTCATTCGGGTCAAAAAGAAAAATGAGATTTTGTCAATAAAGGTGAGAAAATGCCAAAGAAATTATTAAATGAGCTGAGCGTGGGACTTAACTTTTTAAGTCCCGTGGAAAAGAGGATCGCCACAGTGATCCTGAATGATCCGAAGAAGTTTATTTCATATACCATGGAGGAGCTTTCGAAGAGAGCAGAGGTCTCCCACGGAAGCATAATTAATTTTTCCAAAAAGTTTGCATCAGGCGGTTTTCCCGCCCTGAAGCTGAAAATCGCCGAGGGGCTTTCAGACTACAATGCGCCTTCATATGACGATGTCAAAAAGAGCCGCTCGGATTCACTCCTTATGAAAAAGAATTGCGAGAATATCGTCTCTGCTCTGCGCAACACAGCCCTTCTCAACGATGAAAGCATTCTCATCCGAGCCTCGGAAATGGTAATTGCCGCAAAAAGAGTTGAGATATTCGGGGTTTTAAGCTCTGCGCCGGTTGCGGAAAACCTGCAATTTCAGCTTCTTCAGCTGGGCATTCCCGCATCCTTCGTTTCGGATATGCTCAGCAGCGCAATTTCAGCTTCAATGCTTGATTCTGACTGCATCGCAATCGCCATTTCGGTCTCGGGAAGAACAAAGGAGGTCATCGACGCAATTAAAAGCGCAAAGGAGCAGGGAGTCCCCGTCATCTGCCTGACCTCAAACAGAAATTCGCCTCTTGCAAATCTTGCAGACCTTGTTCTCACATCGTCAAGCAGCGGAAAAAGCATAGTTGAAGATCTGAATGAGGTGCATTTTTCACAGCTTCTGCTGGCAAACGCTCTTTGCGCATATCTGAGGGCAAGAACGGATGATCTTGGCGAAGAAAAATATATGAAGCTTCGCAAAATATTAAACTCTCACAGCGTTGAAGACTAAGGAAAGGAAATCATATCAAAATGAAGATCAGCGAAAAGGCGAGAAACGCCTTATATATAGGAACACTCTGCTCGGTTTCATACCTTGCGGTATATTTTGTGAGAAATATTCTCAGTGCCGTAACACCGAAAATGGTGGGGCTTGGATTTACGGAGGAATATATCGGAACTCTCTCCTCTGCATATTTTGTTTTCTATGCGGTGGGTCAGCTTATAAACGGCATGATCGGTGATAAGATCAAGGCTAAATATATGCTGAGCCTTGGACTTTTGTTTGCGGGAATCATGAATCTTGTTTTTTCAAGGGTCGCAGACATTCCCGGCGCTTCGCTTCTTGCTTACGGTCTTTCCGGCTTCTCCCTTGCAATGATATATGGCCCTATGACAAAAACCGTTGCGGAAAACACAGATCCGATACTTGCCACAAGATGCAGCGTCGGTTATACCTTCGCTTCGTTTTTCGGCTCGCCCATTGCAGGAATTGCTGCTGCATTTCTCGCATGGGAAAGCGTTTTCTTTGTGGGAAGCGGAGCACTTGCCCTTATGGCGGTGGTCGTATTTATGTTCTTCACAGTTTTTGAGAAAAAAGGGATCGTCAAATATAATCAGTATAAGAAAGAAAAGGAAAAGGGCAGCATCAGGGTGCTGATCGAGCATCAGATAATCAAATTTTCTCTGATCTCCATGATAACAGGCATTGTTCGCACAGCCGTGGTATTCTGGCTGCCAACATATATTTCCCAGCATCTTGGCTTTTCCGAGGAAAAAGCCGCACTTCTCTTCACGGTCACGACCCTCGCAATTTCAACGAATACCTTTATCGCAGTTTTCGTTTTTGAAAAGCTGCGCAGAAAAATCGACCTAACCCTTATAATAATGTTCTCGGTTGCGGCGGTAAGCTTCCTTTTGGCTTATCTTGTTTCACAGCCCGCACTCAATCTGATCTTTATGGTCCTTGCGGTGATGGGCTCAAACGGTGCGGCATCAATGCTCTGGAGCTATTATTGCCCGAGCCTGCGAGACACGGGCATGGTTTCCAGCGCAACGGGATTCCTTGATTTTCTCAGCTATATTGCGGCGGCAGTCTCAAGCTCCGCCTTTGCAAATGCGGTTTCGGGAATCGGATGGGGCAATCTGATCCTCGTCTGGATGGGACTTGCGGTCTGCGGACTTCTGGTTTCGATACCCTATAAAAAAATCAGGTGATACATAGAATCTGATATCAAGGGGTTGTCTCATAAGATAGCCCCTTTTGTTTTTAAACAGGGACTTATCGGTGCGATTAAAAAACGCAAATCTGTAGGGGACGGCGACCTCGACGTCCCACAAAAGACATGAAATAACCGAGAGTTTTAAATGATAAATGGGACGTCGAGGTCGCCGTCCCCTACAAAAACATATCTTCTACTGTTCGCCAAATTTCTGTTTACAGGCAAATATTTTAAACAGACAAAAGGCTGACCAAGCTGCAAAAGCAGCTTGGTCAGCCTTTAACTCATTTATACCGGCAGGTCTTCCTCGGAAACATTCATATCGCTGAGAGTCTTCAGCTCATAGAATTTGCCCTTCTTCTCCATCAGCTCCTCATATGTGCCGATCTCAACCATTCTTCCTCCGTCAAGAACAACAATTCTGTCCGCATCTCGAATGGTGGAAAGCCTATGCGCCACAACAAATGTGGTCCTGTTCTTTATAAGCTCGTTTATCGCCTTTTGAACATGATATTCGGAAATATTGTCAAGAGCGCTTGTTGCTTCGTCCAGAATAAGTATCTTCGGATCTCTTATCAGTGCTCTCGCAATACAGATTCTCTGCTTCTGACCGCCCGAAAGCTTGCCGCCGTTCTCACCTATGAAGGTGTCAAGTCCGTTTGGCAATGTGTCAAGAAATTCTGTGATATTCGCAAGCTCAAGAACCTCATTCAGACGCTTTTCGCTTATATTGGGCATTCCAAATGTGATATTATCTCTTATAGTTCCCGTCATAAGAATACTGTTCTGGGGAACTACCGAGATAAAATGTCTGTAATCGCTCATTGAAAGTGCCTCAACAGGCTTTCCGTCGATGAGGTACTGCCCTCCCGTGGGCTGCAAAAATCCGATTATGATATTCATAACGGTGGATTTTCCCGATCCCGAGCCGCCGACAAATGCAATACATTCTCCCGGCTTCACCTCAAGGTCAAGATCCTTTATTGTGTCCTCATCCGCACCGGGATAGCGATAATTCAAATGGTCAAATTTCAGATGTCCGTGAACAAAGCGGAGCTTGATCTTGCCCTCATCGTCCTCAACATCGTTTGAAAACATGATCTCGGAAACAGATCTTACCGATTCGATTCCCTTTGTAAGCTCGGGAAGCATTGCGATAAGCCCGTTTATTTTGCCCGCAATATCAGCAAAATACGTTCTGAAAAGCACAATATCGCCAACACCGATAACACCTATCATTGCAAGATAAGAGTTGAAAACAAGGTTGACAAGAGAGAATATCTGCAATGTTATATGAAGCGAAGAGCCGAATCTGGCATTTGCGCTGTCAACCCCGAGTGCTTTTGTGCGAAGTCCTCTGATCTTGGTTTCAAGCTTTATAAGCTCCTCCTCCTCAAGACCGTGTGCCTTGGTAACGGGTATCATATTTATCATCTCCGAGACCTTGGCACTCATCTGCTCGTTTGCTTTTCTGAAATCGGCATTGACAGCACGCAGATTCTTTCTGAAAAAGCTTGTGATCGTGACTTGTATCGGAACAACAAGTGCGAAAAATATTGCAACTATCCAACTGGTGTTGATGACAATAATGATATTGGCTATGAGAAAAATAAATGAAGGACCGATAGATTTGACTATCTGAGTTAAAAGATGCTCTATTGCTTCAATGTCTCGGATAAATTTTGACTGAACCCTTCCGCTTTCTATCTCCTTATGATAGGTGATGGAAAGATGCTGAAGCTTGCGGATAATTGTACGTCGCATACCGGCGGAAATGGTGCGAAGCATATTGTCGGTATATTTGGCATAAACAATGTGAAGCGGAATGTGTATCAGATAAACAAACATAACAACTGCGGCATTTTCGATGATGCCTTTCCAGATATTATCTCCCCCCGCAACAACGATATCAATAATATTGGCGGTAGCAATAGGAACGACTATCGAATAAATATCCTTTATGAAAAACATGAGAAGAGAAATAGAAATTTTAAGCCAATTTTTCTTTATCAGCTTAAGAATTATACCCATACTGCTTTTTTTGCTAAGCGACTCTTCTTCAAAAAGCTTTTCATAATCCGGTAAAGCTGTTTGGTTCTTTGTGCTCATAACACATACCCCCATTCTCTTTCGCCTATGGCTCTTTTATTAAATTTTCCGAAAGACAGATAACAAATCTCACCTTTCTGCGCTCATTATACCCCAAAGAAAAAATTTGTCAATAGGTTTTTGAAAATAAATAAATTTTTTTGAAAAAGAATGGAAATTGACAAGAAAAAATCAAGCTTTTACGCCGCTTTTTCGATTTTTATGAGAAGTGCCGTTATATCATCACAGCTTCCGTTTTCCTTTGCCTTTTTGCAGATCTTTTCTGCCATGTCCTCGGGAGTTTCGTTTTTATCCCATTCTCCCCCCATCATTTCCATCAGCCAAAGGCACTCCTCCGGCGATTGGCTGACTCCGTCGCTCATCATAATTATTACATCGCCCTCCTCAATTTCAAAATTTATATCCTCCGCTTCAAGGCTGGGAAGTATCCCTATGGGAGCGGTGCTCGACCGCAGCTTATAAAGCTTGTCCCCACGGCGCACAAAGGTTGGTGAAGCTCCGCTTTTCAGAAGCGAAGCACTGCCCCCCTCAAGGTCGATCTCAAGCAGATCAATGGTTGCAGAGCATTCCTCCCCCCTTGCACGCAGCAGATTGTTGAGCATTTTGAGGGCGGTTTCCCGTCTGTTTCCGAGAAGGAGCATTTTCTGAAGAAATATATCGCATATCTCGGAGGTATATGCCGCCGACTGCCCCGATCCCATTCCGTCGCTTATAAGAGCATAAAATCGGTTTTCCTTTCCCAAAAAAGCCGAAGAGCTATCTCCGTTTACTCCCTCTCCCGTGGCTGCGGAGGAAAAAACGCCCCATTCGGTTCTATAGATCTTTTCTTTTTCGGCAAAAAGTGCAATTTTATTTCCGTGAAGCTCAAAGATAGGCTCAGTAAGCGGTGCCTCCATAGCGTCCTCAAGCATCCTTTTAAGCTCATTCACTCCCAGCTTTTCCGCCTTTTTGCCGATATCTCCGATATAGAGCCGCTTATGCTCCCTGCCGCTTATGCAGATCTCTCTCATTTCAAGGGAGGAAATGACCTCATTTCTGCAAAAGGCCTCCGTCAAATCACGGTCGATCTCCCCCTCAAGCTTAATTTTCTCCCTGCTTTCCGCAATTATATGGGAAACGCCCTCATAATCAAGCGCAAGAAGCTCTGTTTTTTCTCCGCTTATCCTATCTCGCATAAGTTCTGCAAATGACGCATTGATCTCAATTATCACCTCGTCAAGCTTTACGCATTTCTCCGCAATATAAGAGGGCAGATCCTTTTTTCTGAGTCTGCTTTCTCTACCGAGAATTTCCGCACTTTTTGTGACCATATGGGAAAACTCTCCGTATTCCCCAAGGTGGCATTTTTCGTTTTCGGAGCAGTTTGCACAGCTTTTTTCAAAGGAGCGCAGGCATATTGAGCCAAGCTCGCAAGCTCCCGGGCTCTTCATTCTGTCCGAAATATCATAAAGTGATGCGGAAAGCTCGGAAAAAAGCTTACTTAGCCTTTCCATTCTCTCTTCATAGCTCTCGACTCTCGGCGCTTCTGTTGCCACCGAAGATATGCTCACCTTTTCCTCTGCGAAAAAGGGCAGCTTTTCAAGCTTTTCAACGCCAAGATATATAACCGATGCGCAAAGAAGCGGCGGCATCAGAAGCGAAAACGATGAAAAACCGTCTATATATGCGCCCCAAAGCATTGAAACACAGGCGGATGCGGTTATGAGTGCCGCACCGTATGAGCTGCTTATGCCTGCCGTGATCGCAGAAAGGACAAATGCGGGCGCATAAAGTCCCGAAAAGGCGATTCCGGAAAAAAGTCCTGCTGCGCTTCCCGTGAGAATACCCTTTTTTCTCGAAAGATATATGGATGAAAAAAAGGCAAGAAAGACCGAGAGGTTTATTCCGAAAACCTCAGTATCCTTAAGCGAAAGCGAAAGTGCCGCAAGCAAAGCGATGAGGGCGCTTCCTCGCAGCAGAACTCCGAGCTTGTCCCGCTCCTTTGCCCATAGATTTGAGAATATATATGTTGCCGCAGGAGCAGACACCATGAAGAACATGGCGGAGAAGAGATCATAAAATCTGTATTCCCCTTCTCTGATGGCATAAAGTCCCACAAAAAATGCGCAGGCGCAGGCGGTCGCCATCCTCAGATATATGTTTTCTCCGAAAAGCAGATGAGATTTAAAAACAGTCTTTACTTTCTCTATAAAGCCTTTTCCGCCAAGCTCGGAAGGTGGGTCAATAAAAAGCCTTGCAATTATTCTTATAAGAATTATGAGAGCAAAAGCACCGGCATATACCGCACCCGAGAAGATGACGCCACCCGACGGAGAGAAGGTGAGAGAAGAGACAAGTGCGCCGAGAAATATCCAGACGATCTTTTCCCTCGCTGCGCTCAGAAACGCTATTGCAAGAGGATATGTATCAAGCAAAAGTGATGTTCTTGCGAAAAAATATGATATGAGCGAAAATAAAATCCCTCGCAAAAGGCTGATAACAAGCTCTCTTGCGCTGACATTTTTACGGTCACCCAAAATGAAACGCAATGGCGCAAAGCTCCGTTTTTCCGCAATGGCTTCCCCCGACATGATCTCATTTTCTTTGTTTTTTTCTTTCATTTTAATCTTCCTCGCTTTTTTTGATTTGACTATATTTTAACTCCCCTATGCCGCCGAATATGTCAAAGCATGAAGCGACTTTTTTGACGGAGTGAGCTGAAAAAGCGAGGAAAATGGCAGGGGGTAGATCAGAGGAAAGAATGGGGATGCGGGAAATATGCGAAAAATGATAAATGACAAAGATTTTTTCTGCTTTTGTCATTCGATTTTTCTATTGACTTTTGCATTTTTCGGTGATAAAATAAGGTAAACTAAAATTCGGAGGAAAATTTATGAAATACATAATTGATCACGATTATCATATCCACTCGCATCTTTCCATATGCTCGAATGATAAGGAGCAGACACCGGAGAGAATGCTTGAATATGCCGCTACGCACTCGCTCAAAAAAATCTGCATCACAGACCATTTCTGGGATGATAAGATTCCCGGTGCTTCGGATTTTTATGCTCCCCAGAATCTTGATCGCATAAAAAAGAGCCTCCCTCTTCCGAAGCGGGACGGCATTGAGTTTTATTTTGGATGCGAAGCCGAGCTTGCAAAGAACAATCTCCTCGGAATCACGAGAGAGACTATTGATATGCTTGATTTTGTCATAATTCCAACAACTCATCTTCATATGAATGGATTTACTATAAAGGAAAATCCCACTCCTGCCGAGAGAGCGGAGGTTTATGTTGAAAAGCTTGACGGCTTGCTTCATATGGATCTGCCCTTCCATAAGATCGGAATTGCACATCCCCTGTGCGGTCTCATAATACCCGGCGGCACTATCGATCGTGTGGTTTCGCTTATTTCGGATGACACATTTAAGCGTCTTTTTGCTCTTGCGGCAAAGAAGGGTGCAGGAATTGAGATAAATCAGAGTGATTTCAATTTTGCAAAGAAGACCGAGGAGGAGATCGAGCAAATTCGCCGTGTTTACGGCTTTGCAAAGGATGCGGGCTGTAAATTCTATCTGGGAAGCGACGCACACCATCCCGCTTCTCTCGATTCGGCGATTCCGATCTTCGAAAATGCGATAAGCTTCCTCGGGATCACCGAGGACGATAAATTCAGACCCTTTGGATAAGCTTTAAACAGGAATTTGTCGGTGTGGGAGTTTCGCCTCTGCGGAGGCGACCGAAGCCTCCGTCGGCTCGCGCGACCTTTTAAAAAAGGTCGATCAAAACTTTGAAAAAGGAAATTTTTATTGTTGTTTATCTGTGTTTCTACATGGAATTTATGAGAATTCTATGTAGAAAACTTGTCATCAATCTCCTCACAAGTCAT
>JAFXAN010000095.1 GCA_017517035.1 Clostridia bacterium | reverse complement strand
GTAGAAACACAGATAAACAACAATAAAAATTCCCTTTTTCAAAGTTTTGATCGACCTTTTTTAAAAGGTCGCGCGAGCCGACGGCGGCGTCGGTCGCCTCCGCAGAGGCGAAACTCCCTCACCGACAAATTACTGTTTACCAAAAAACACGGGAGCGGCAGAATGCCCTCCCAAAAAGGAAGAAATATGAAAATTCTTATGACCCTTATGGGACTTGATATTGGCGGTGCGGAAACCCATGTACTGGAGCTTTCGAGAGCACTGCGTGAAATGGGACATGAAATAACAGTTTCATCAAATGGCGGCGTTTATGTAAAGGAGCTTGAGGATGCAGGCATTCGCCATGTAAGGCTTCCCCTTCATACCAAGAATCCCTTTGCCGTTATCAAAAGCTATTTTGGGCTTCGCAAGCTGATTAAAAGAGAAAAATTTGATATCGTCCATGCCCATGCGAGAATCCCTGCCTTTATTTGCGGACTTCTTCATCGCTCGCTTCATTTCAGATATGTTTGCTCGGCACATTGGGTGTTTGAGATAAACGCCCTCTGGAAAAAAATTGCCGATTGGGGCGAAAAGACAATTGCCGTAAGCGAGGATATCAAGCAGTATGTTATTGATAATTACGGTGTTTTCCCCGACAATGTTTCGGTGACGATTAACGGTGTCGATATGAAGAAATTCTCAAAGGATATCGACACGAGCGCACTTGCCGCAGAGCTTTCTCTTCCGGAAAAAAGAAGAACTCTCGTCTATGTGAGCCGAATGGATACCGACAGAAGTGCGGCGGCAAGAATGCTATGCGAGATAGCCCCGCAGCTCAAGAGAAAATACGGCGATCTTCAGATGATAATCGTCGGCGGCGGAGACGATTTCAACTATGTGAGCGGACTTGCAGAAAAGGCAAACGGAGAGATCGGAGAAAAATTCGTTTATATGACAGGCGCAAGAACAGATATCAACCGTTTCATTGCACTCGGTGATATTTTTGTGGGCGTTTCAAGAGCGGTTCTTGAAGCGATGAGTGCTTCAAAGCCTGTTGTCATTGCGGGAAATGAAGGCTATATCGGTCTTCTCGGCAAAGACAACATGGACATTGCCGTTGCGACAAATTTCTGCTGCCGAGGATGCGAGGAAACAAGCAAATCGCTGCTTCTTCGTGATGTTTCTGCACTTCTTGACCTTGAAAAAGACAAGATCGACGCCATCGGTGAGGAAAACAGACGCATAATAAAGGAAAGCTATTCTGCAATGAGAATGGCAAAGGATTGCCTTTCGGTTTATGAATCCCTTTATCCATATGACTATAAAAAGCACGGAGACATCGTTTTTTCGGGCTACTATGGCTTTGGAAACATGGGAGACGATTCGCTGCTATGCTCGATAATTGAAAATCTTAGGGCGATAGATCCGGATGTGAGGATCACGGCACTGACGAAAAATCCTCGAAAAATGCAGAGAAAATACGGTGTCAAGTGCGTAGGCAGATTCAATATTTTCGCTGTTCTTTATGCCCTTCGCCATGCTAAGCTTCTTATCAGCGGCGGCGGTTCTCTCTTCCAGAACAATACCAGCGCAAAGAGCCTTGAATATTATCTCGGAATCGTTAAGATCGCAAAGCTGATGGGACTTCCTTGCATGGTATATGCCAACGGAATCGGCCCCCTTTACGGAAAAAGAAGCCACGAAAAGGTGAAAAAGGTTCTCCGCAGTGTGGATTTCATAAGCCTTAGAGAACCTTCATCCTTTGATTTCCTTTCCGAGATAGGGCTTGATGCTGAAATACTTGAAAAAATCAAAATTTCCGCAGATCCCGCTCTCACACTTAAGCCATGCAGCGATGCAAGATGCGATTATATTCTTGAAAAATCGGGAATCGAGCATCCGGAGCGTTGCTTTGCCGTCTCACTTCGTGAATGGCATGACCTTAAAACAGGTGAGGATGCCGTAAGCCGTGATGAATTTATTTTCAGAATGGCGTCTGCCACGGCGAAAATCAGCAATTCTCTCGGACTTGTTCCTGTGTTCATTCCGGTGCAGAAAAGCTATGACGATAATATTTGCCTTGAGGTCAAGGCAGAGACCGAAAAGCTCATAGAAAGAGAATGTCCGTTCCTTCGGGGACTTTCGGCTCGTGAGGTCATCGGTCTTGCGAAAAAAATGTCATTTGTTCTCGGCATGAGACTGCATATGCTCATTTATGCAAGTGCCGCAGGAGTGCCTGCCATCGGTCTTTCATATGACCCGAAGGTTGATGCTTTTCTTGAATATGCGTCTCAGCCCTTGGCAGTTGATGCTTCAAGACTTGAGGTGGATGAGCTTCTTTCTCTTGCGGAAAAGATCTGCCGTGAAAGAGATGCGCTTTGTGAGAATATCGAAAAAAGAGCTGACGAGCTTCGTGCGCTTTCTGTGCTTGATGCAAAAACAGTATTTGAATTATTGTAAGGATTAAAGATGGTGGTTTTTGAAAATTTGATAGGCGGAATTTATCGTCTTAAGGTTCCTTTTGAGGATATTTATACGGCAGTTTTTCTCCTTTGTACGGAAAACGGAAGTATTCTTATTGATTCCGCAACAACGAAGGAGGATGTGGAGAATTATATCATTCCCGCCCTCCGTCGTCTTGGGAAAAAGCCGACACTTGCTCTTTGTACCCACAGCCATGGGGATCATGCAGGCGGGATGCCGTATGTTTTGTCGCATTTTGAGGGTGTTAAGGCATATGCCGCAAGTGAAAAGCTGATAAATGAGCGATCATTTATCGGGGTTAAGGATGGAGATGAGCTTTTACCTGGGGTTATTGCCATCGCATTGCCCGGACATTCTCCCGATTCTATAGCTATTTATGATTCGGAAAGCAAAACACTTATAACAGGAGACTGCGTTCAGCTTGGCGGTGTTGGAAGATACGGAACGGGCATTTGGTGCGGCTCGGAATATTATAAGAGTCTTGAAAAAATCCTCGAAGGAGAAGCTGAAAACCTTATCGCATCTCATGAATATTATCCTCTCGGCAGCCTCGCAATGGGCAGGAAAGCACTTGAGGAATATATCTCGGAAAGCAGAAAGATCGCACTTTATATAGGCGAGCTTGCAAGAGTGCATGGTGCAGAAGAAGCTGCGAAAATTTATAATGAGAGCGAACCAAAACGCCCGCCAATCTCACACCGGAGTGCAAAGGCCCTGATGTAATATATCTTTTGGTGAGAAGATAAACAGGAATTTGACGAACAGTTAACTATACCCCGGCACGATGTGCCGCTCCTACGGAGTTCGACTACGCCTTACGGCTTCGCTCAGGGTGACAGTTGTGGGTTTATCAGCAGAAAATCAACGACTTTCACCGATAAACGTTAGTGTGTCACCCTGAGCGGAACGAAGTGGAGTCGAACCGCTTGCGGCAACGCCATCGGCGTTGGGGTATAGTTTCACCGTTTCCGACAGTTCGACAAATCACTGTTTGAATTAAAATACAAGTGAAATTGAACGGTAAAATAAGGCT
>JAFXAN010000012.1 GCA_017517035.1 Clostridia bacterium | reverse complement strand
GTAGAAACACAGATAAACAACAATAAAAATTCCCTTTTTCAAAGTTTTGATCGACCTTTTTTAAAAGGTCGCGCGAGCCGACGGCGGCGTCGGTCGCCTCCGCAGAGGCGAAACTCCCTCACCGACAAATTACTGTTTACAATTATAAAAAACAGGTGCTGTCTCACGAGGAGACAGCACCTAAAAATTATCCGAGCGTTACACTCCAGCCTGCAAGATACTGTGCAAGAAGCACCGCATCCTTTACATCAACTTCGCCGTCAGCATTGCAATCTGCGGCATCCATATCTACCGTTACGCTCCAACCTGCAAGATACTGTGCAAGGAGAACCGCATCCTTTACATCAATCTCGCCATCGCTATTGGTATCACCGATCACCGCAGCAGACATATCCGCAACAACATACTTGCTGAAATGGTCTGTTTCAAAAAACATATATCCATCAACAAATTCGGCATTCATATCTGTAACTGTACCGTCATCTGCGATGTGATATACCTTACATTTCTTGCCGTTGAAGTTCTGAGGAACCTTGAGCTTGACTTTAACGGGTACTTCGGGCTGAACTGCTTCGCCATCAAGCTCAAATGTGATATCAAATCCAACCATATGAGGCTTTTCGCCGTTTTCCTTGGAGATCGCAAAATTTCCGAGCTCTGCACCCTTCAGCTCTTCAAGGTTCATAACGACGCCCTCTTCGAAGGCTTCCTCATCATATTCGATCTCGATCGTGTCATCTTCGATGCCAAGATATATCTTCATATAGTCTTCATCGCTGAAGAATCCGTCTGCTGTACTGTCCTTATAGACATAAACTGCTTCAAGGGACTCGCATCCTTCAAAGGCATTCTCATAAAATTCCACATATGTCGATTCAAATCTTACGCTCTTAAGATTCACGCAGTAACCGAATGCACTGTCACCGATCATCTCAACATTTTCGGGAATAGTTATTTCTTTAAGTCCAACGCACCATTCAAATGCGAATGTTTCGATAACATTGACCCACTGAGGAATCACAATTTTCTCAATGAAATCAGCACCAACAAATGCCAGCGCACCAATATATGTGACACTTTCGGGAAGCTCCACAGCTTCAAGAACAGTTTCCTCAAATGCACCCGCATCAATATAAACAACGCCCTCGGGAATAGAATATTCCTTATCAGCCTTTCCGATGGGATATGTCATTATTGTTTCCATTTCCTTTGTGAAAAGGACTCCGTCAACATCGCAATAGTTTGCGTTTTCGTCGTCAACATTAATATATTCGAGGCTTGTACATCCTGAAAATACTCTGTCCTCAATAACCTCAATGCCCGCATGAATATCAATTGTCTTAAGGCTACTACAATATGTGAATGCTTCTCCGCAAATCGTTGTCAGGCTTGCCGGGAAGCTGACTCTTTCAAGGCTTGTGTTCTCAAAGAACGCACAACGATTGATTATCTCCACGCCCTCGGAAATGGTCACGCTCTTCAGGTTGCTCAAATGGAAAGCACTTTCGCCGATCTCGGAAACACCCACGGGGATCTCATATTCTGTTGCAGCATTGCCTGCAGGATATGCTATGATATTTTTCATATCCTTTGTGAAGAGAACTCCGTCAACATCGCAATAATTTGCATTGTTCTCGTCAACCTTGATCTCAGCAAGTCCGCTGCATCCCCAGAAAACAGATTCTCCGATTTTTGCAACAGTTGCGGGGATCGTTACCTTTGTGATCTCCTCGCAGCCGAGGAAAACCTCATTAAAGATCTCGGTAACGGTATATCCGTCAACCTCAGAGGGTATAACAACCTCTCCGCCATCACCGAAATATTCGGCAACGGCAACTGTACCATCACCGTTAACTCTGTATTCGAAGATAAATTCTTCGGGATCATCTCCGCCCTCTTCGTCAAGATATATCTTTTCATAATCCTCTGCGCTGAAATATGCATCCGCAGTACTGTACTTGTAAAGGTATATCGTGGTGAAATTTTCGCATTCATTTATCATATCGGGTGCAATAATTGCATCCTTTGTTTCAAATGTGATGCTCTCAAGAGAAGAACAGTATGAAACCGAACAAGATGCGATATTCTTTACGCTCTCCGGGATTATTATGGATGTGAGACTGTCGCAACCATAGAATACGCATTCTTCGATGCTTTCAACACCGTTCGGGATCTCAACATATTCAAGGCTTTCGCAGTATGAGAATGCTTCGGTACCGATGCTCTTTACGCCCTCGGGAATGAAAATGTTAACAAGCGCACTGCAATGGTCAAATGCACCGACACCAATGCTGTTCACGCCGCTCAGAACGGTATATTCAGCATCGCTCTTTCCTGCGGGATACTGAATAAGTGTTTTTGCATCCTTCGAATAAAGAACACCGTCGATCTCACAGAATGCTTCGTTACTTTCATCTACATTGATCTCCGCAAGAGCCTTGCACCAAGCAAATGCGAAATTTCCGATGCTCGAAACATTTGCGGGGATAGTTACGCTCTTAAGCTCCTTACAACCGTTAAATGCCCCCTCACCAATACTTGTGAGGCTCTCGGGAAGAGCTATTGTTTCAAATCCGCAATATTCAAATGCTGTTTCGCCAATGCTCTGAAGTCTATCGCTAAATGTTATATCCTTGAGATTTTGACAGCTTCTGAAGGCATTAAGCCCAATGCTTCTTACACCGTTTCCGATATCAATGGTTTTAAGGTCACCGCAGGTATAGAATCCATAAGAAGCGATGTTTGTAACACTATCGGGAATGATAACACCGGTAAGTCCTTCAATGGAGGAGAAGGCAAATCCGCCTATTTCCGTTACGGTATATCCGCCGAGAGTGCTTGGAATGATGATATTTCCGCCGCTGCCCAAATATTCTGTGATAATTGCTGTCGTTCCGTTGATGTCATACTCAAAATCGCTTTCGGGAGCAAGAACGAACTCAGGTTCTTCGTCTCCGCCCGCACCTTCATCCTTCCAGACAGCATAAAGAACAAGATCTGCGTTTTCGGTCACAGTATCGCCGGGCTGATAAACAACTTCGCCATCCGAGGAAGTTGCCCATCCCATAAAGCTGAATCCTTCACGGGTCGGGATATCCTCCCAAAGAATAAGATCAAAATCTCCGGTCTTAGTCTGCGCCTCGGGGGCGTTTTCACCGCCGTTCGCATTATAGGAGATTGTATATGTTTCAAAATAGATCTTTATAACATCGGAGTCGGAAAAATATCTGTCTGCGGTACTGCCACGGTACAAATTGACGAAGCAACCGTTAGAAAGAGAAAATGCAGAATCCGAGATCTCGGTATCGGGAGAAAGGAATGTTACCCTTCCGATGTTTAAGCACTGTGAAAATGCGTTGTTACCGACTCTTGTCACACCCTCACCTATGGTTACGGTCTGGATATAATTAACATAATCTTTCCACGGAACATACTTACTTGTAGTCGATGAACCTGTACCGGGACGCCAGATAGGCGACCAACCTTCATCATCGTCGGAAGCCAGAGAATAACCCGTACCAAACCTGGAATAATCGTCTGTTGCTCCATATCCGTCCAGAATAAGATCACCTGTTTCTACGTTGAGAGAATAAACCACTCCCGAACCGCAGTCACCGGATACCGATGCCGCCAAGGAACAGATGACAAACATCTGACATATAAGGACAAGGGCAAGAAATAGAGACAACACTCTGAAATAATTTTTCATTTTTTCTTCTCCTCAAGTTATAATATTTCAATGTAAATTATAACACAACAGGATAGAATTGTCAACGATTTTTTCGGTTGGTTACAAAACTGCAACATATTAAAATAGTATAAATTTTTTCAATAAAAATCCGATTATTTTTCGTTATTCTATTGCGAAAAAAGGGGATTTGTGGTATCATTATAGAGTAAGACATAAGTGAAAGGAAATTTCCCGAATATGAATAACGGTTACAGAGAAAGACTTGATAATATCCTCCGTGCTGTGCAAAAGCCCGGCAGATACTGCGGCGGAGAATACGGTCAGGTGCTGAAAAACAAGGATGAAGTTAAGGCTCGATTTGCCTTCTGCTTCCCCGATACATATGAGATCGGTATGTCGAATCTCGGAATACGCATTCTTTACGGTGCTCTTAACCGTGAAAATGACATCTGGTGTGAAAGAGCATATGCACCGTGGACCGACATGGAAGAAATGATGATAAAATATGATGTTCCGCTTACTGCACAGGAAAGCGGAGATCCTCTCTCGGTATTTGACATTATCGGATTTACTCTCCAATATGAAATGTGCTATACCAATGTGCTGAATATGATCAAGCTCTCGGGGCTTCCATTGCGTTCATGCGACAGAAGTGACGAAATGCCCATCATCATCGGCGGTGGCCCCTGCTCATACAATCCAGAACCTATAGCAGACTTTTTTGATTGCTTCAGCATAGGCGAGGGCGAGGATGCTCTCATTGAATTTACAAAGCTTTATATCGAAATGAAAGAAAACGGCACATACAACCGCCGTGATTTTCTTCACAGAGCTGCCCGAGAGGTCGGAGGGATCTATGTTCCGTCATTTTACGATGTTACATACAATGACGACGGCACGGTAAAGGCATATACACCCATTTTTGACGATATTCCGAAGCGCATTACAAAGCGTATAATGAAGGATATGGACAAGGCGTATTTCCCGGACAAAGTGGTGATGCCCTATATTGAGACCGTTCAGGACAGGATCATGCTTGAGGTTTACCGTGGCTGCATAAGAGGATGCAGATTCTGCCAGGCGGGAATCATCTATCGCCCCGTCAGAGAAAAATCCCCCGAGGTTCTTTGCAAGCAGGCAAAATGCCTTTATGAGAACACGGGATATGATGAGATCTCCCTTTCATCCCTCTCGATCAGTGACTATACCGAGATCGAAAAGCTCACAACAAGCCTTCTTGAATGGACTGACAAGAAGAAGGTCAGCCTATCCTTACCCTCTCTCCGAGTTGACAGTTTTACAAAAGAATTAATGGATAAAATAGCGACAGTGCGTTCAAGCTCCCTTACATTTGCCCCCGAGGCGGGAACTCAAAGGCTTCGTGATGTTATAAACAAGAATGTTTTTGAGGATGATCTTATGCGTGCCGTAAATGTTGCCTTCGATGCGGGCAAAACACAGGTCAAGCTCTATTTTATGAACGGTCTGCCCACAGAGACAAGCGAGGATCTTGAAGGGATCGCAAAGCTGGCAACGAGAGTTGTTGATGAATATTATCATAATCCCAATCATAAAAAAGGCAAGTCGCCCCAGGTCACCATCAGCGTTGCTTGCTTTGTTCCGAAGCCCTTCACTGCATTCCAGTGGGAGCCTCAGGACACGGTCGATATGCTCAATGAAAAGCTTGATTATCTTGGCAGCTGCGTCACCGACAGAAAGGTGCGTTATACCCATCATGAGCCTCACACATCTCATATTGAAGCAGTTCTTGCAAGAGGCGACAGACGCCTTGGTCGCGCCCTTGAGCTTGCTTGTGAGGAAGGCTTCCATTTTGACGCTTGGGATGAGCATTTTAACTATGAAAAATGGCTTTCTGTAATAGATGCTGCGGGACTTGACCCGGCATTCTATGCAAACCGCCGCAGGGAATATGATGAGGTTCTTCCTTGGGATATAATCGACTGCGGAGTTACAAAAGAATTTCTTATCCGTGAGCACAAGAATGCTCTTGCGGAAAAGACCACCCCATCCTGCCGTGAAAAGTGCAGCGGATGCGGAGCAAATAAGCTTGGAGGTGAGAGATCATGCTGCCCGCAAAAATGATTTCGGATGCAAATCCACAGCCTATAAGAATAAAATTCCGCAAGGTTGGTATGCTTCGCTATATTTCCCATCTTGACCTTCAGAGAACATTTGCGAAAGTTCTTGTGCGCTCGGGAATCCCCGCTTGGTATACTCAGGGCTTCAATCCCCACGCAAAAATGGTCTTTGCACTGCCCCTTTCGGTGGGAACACAAAGTGAATGTGAATATCTTGATATTCGTCTGCGTGAGCATATGACTGTGGGCGAGATAAAATACCGTTTAAATCAAGTGCTGACAGACGAGCTTTCGGTTATAGATGTCTATGAGCCTCAGGAAAAATTTCAGGATATCGGCTTTGCAAGATACGAGATCGAGATATTTTCTCCCAATGCTGATGAAGAGCTTGCGGAAAAGACCAAAGAGCTTTTCACAATGAAACCGATAATGATGACAAAGCACACAAAAAGCGGAGAAAAGGAGATAGATATTTCTCCTCTCATCGCATCCCTTGAGGTAGGCTATAACAAGGAAAAGAATGTCCTCGCAATTTCTGCGCTTCTTTCTGCAACTCCGGAGAATTATCTTTCCCCCGAAATGCTCATAACAAAAATGAAGGACTCCTTTGGGATACTTTCGGATATCATGAGTGAGCATTATACCGTTTTCAGAACCGAGGTATATATGGGAGACGGAAAAACAGTTTTCAGATAACAAATAACAAAAAGAACCGACTCGTCGGTTCTTTTTTCATAGAATTTAATTACACAAACAGGAATTTGTCGGTGAGGAAGTTTCGCCTCTTCGGAGGCGACCGACGCCGCCGTCGGCTCGCGCGACCTTTTAAAAAAGGTCGATCAAAACTTTGAAAAAGGGAATTTTTATTGCTGTTTATCTGTGTTTCTACGGAAATTTTACGGAAATTTCATGTAGAAAAACTTAGCATAAATTTTCTCTCGAGTCATTCTGAGCGTAGCGAAGAATCTACGAGCGCTAAAGGAGGATAATCTCAAAGCAGTCACCCTGAGCGGAACGCAGTGGAGTCGAACCCATAGGGCAATGCGACAGCATTGGGGTATATTTTCACCGTCTCCGACTGTTCGCTAAATTACTATTTACACACAAAAACGATGTTGCAAGCAAAAAATATTTTTTCTTCGACAGCTTTCGCCTTGACAGACGGCAGAAAAAAATATATAATTATTACAGAAAGTCGAAAAAACTTTAATAATACATTTCAGAGAGGAAATAAAATGTCGGGCAAGGAAAAAATAAGTCAATCGGGAATCAGAAACGAAAACATCATTGCAATATTTGACGAAATTGCTTTGTCAAGCGGAATAAGCCGCGCAGAGATTTCCGAGAGAACAGGGCTTAGTCTTATGACGGTGGGCAAGGTTGCTGACCTTATGACTCACGAGGGAATAATTGCACAGTCAAAGCCCGCCACGGGAAACGCTGGCAGGCGAGCAGGAATGCTTACACTTCTTGACGGTCATTTTCTTCTTTCACTTGATATTTCAGGAGAAGTTTTCAGAGCAACTGCGCTGGATCTGGCACTCGTCCCTTTTGACAGCATCTCCTACCGATATAATAACAGCCTATCTCCCGAGGACAATCTGATAATCTTCTACCGTGAGGCATGCACGCTTCTGATGAAGCATCTGATGTCAAAAAAGCTTGCCGGAATGGGCATCAGCATTCCCGGAGAATATGATTCGGAAAACGACACGGTAAAAGCACCGCATATAAAGCACCTTGAAGGGCTTAAAATTGCTGCAACAATGAAAAGTGCCACCGGATTATCCCCCGACAGGATAATGAATGCAAACGAATGCAGCGCAATTTCCGTACTTTCATCACTTTCCGAGGATGAAAACGGCTGCACGGTGAATCTCAGCCTTGACAGCGGTACATACGGCTGTATCACACTTGACGGAAGCGTGATGCACCGCCCGTCCGACTTTGATACTCTTCCCTGTGATAACGGAAAAACGCTCGGATATAATCTCTCCGCAAACATGGATGAAGAGGAGCTTTCTCATATGATCGGTTCTGCTTTAAGACCGATAATAAATGTCATTTGTCCCGATTCGATCTTCATCAGCGCATCCGAAAGAACCTTTACGGAATGGTTTCCCACTTTTCTCCGAAATGAGCTTAAAACATCATCCTCTATGCCGAAAATAATCTTTGAAAACAGCAGAAAATCAAGAACCGATCTTGGCATGGCTCATATTCTGCGCAAAGATATGCTCAAAAGCCTTTGACATTTTATTTCATAAAAGCCTGATTTTTTCACGGTTATTTTTATCTCTTCCGCAAAAAATATCTACAAAGGCGGTGAGAGATATGAAGAAAAAAGCATTAATAATCAAGATCGCCTGCTTCACATCGGCTTTTGCCGCAGTGATAGCAGGCTTTCTTCTAAAGGAGCATATGATAAATGCAAGAGAGCTTGAAAGTGCCGATGCCATCGACAAGCTGACAATTTCCGAATTTGCGGAAAGCATGGAAAAGATGAATATTTATCTATCCGAGAATACCGCTTCCCAAAGCAATGCTTCTCTTTACGCAAAAATCATGCTTGAAGCCGCCCTCGCCCGCTCCGCACTCGGACTTACCGAATTTGATTGTCCTTCGCTTTTTTCATTTTTAAAATGCATTTCAGAGCTTTATTCGCAGAATATTGAGGGAGATATCGACGCCGAGCTTTTTTCCATTTTTCACCGTTACTCGGAAAGAATATGCGATGATGCCCTTCCGCATCTTCTAAATGACAAGGATGAATTTGAGGATGTTATATCCGAAATTTTCTCCGATACAAGTCTTGAGACCGCACTCTACGAAAATGGCTTAAGCAATCTTGCAGACACCTCGGTTTTTTCTGCACTTGGGGGATCAATGGCAGCAATTGACGAAAAGGAAGCCATAAGAATAGCAAAAAACCATCTCGGAAAAAATGCTTATCTCTCCGCAAATCTTACAGAGGGCGAGCATCCCTTTTACCATGTTATGGGAAGAAACACCGAAGCACTTATAAGCGCAACAAACGGGATCATTCTTCAGCTTCTTTTCGATCTTCCGGAGGAGGAGACAAGCATAACACATGATGAAGCAGAGAAAAATGCAAAGGATTTTCTTTCGGAAGCGGGTATGGTAAAGGACACTCTTGTGAGTCTATCCGAAACATTAGATAACGGGCTTTATCTTTTTGAATATGCCCCAATGAGGAACGGTGTGCTTTGTCTTAGTGAAAGGATCTTGGTCGGCGTATCCTCTGGAAGCGGAAGGATCGCGCTTTTCGATGCTGTTGATTATTACAGATACAAAACCAAAAGAATAACCCTCCCCGAAAAAATGCTGACTGCAGAAGAAATCATGAATATCTTTTCCCTTTCATCCTCTCCCGAGCTATGCAAGATCGAGAGAAAAACCGGGATCGAAAGCATTTGCTATAGATTCAAAGCAGGAAACGATTATAAATATATCAGCGCAGCTACCGGCAAAATTATAGAATAAAATCTAAACGGTCATATCTGCTCGTTGCATCTCTCATTGATAATTCCCGAACCCTTTATCAGCAGTTTTTTGATCTTTTTATCATTTTCGAGCATAAAAGCATTTTCATCGTTTTTACAAATCTTTATGGCAATTCCTATCGCCCCAAGACATTTTAAACCTCGTTTTATCGGAACAGCATAAGCCAAATCAATATGATCATCGCACACTCTGCGTGTGATGACAGGCACTCCTTCATCCAATTCATCACGGTAATGAAGCAGATCGTCAAATGAAATGATCTCGCCCCATTCCATCTCCGAGGGACTGCCGTATTTTTCCCATATTTCACGAAGCTCCCCGTCCGACATATTTTTCAGTATCGCCCTTCCTGTGGCGGTTCTGTATATATCGTCCTTTCTGATCTTCTTCTTTTGCGGAAATATATTCCCGTTGTCTATATAGTCTATGATATATTTTGCTCCGCCCTCAATTACCGCAAGCACAACACAGTGTCCAAGCGCCTTATACAAATACTGCATAACCGGACGGCAAGCGGATATCAGATCGCTTCCATATCTTCCAAATTCAGAAAGACAGTATGCAGCAGGCCCAAGAACATACCCCTTTGTTGCAGATATCCTTACTATAAATCCTTCCTGCATAAGAGTATTTATGATATGTGAGCAGGTGGCTTTGTTTATCTCTGTTTTTTGTGCGATCTCAAAAAGCGGCATCGGATCAGAACCGCCACTCGCAACTGCTGTAAGTATTCTCGTTACCTTTTGAACTGATGTAAGCATTTTTTGCTCCTTATATCGTGATAATCGAAGTATAGCATAAGAAAAACAAAATGTCAAGGCTTCTCCCGTTAAGGTTAGGAGTATTATCCGCACCTTACTATTATCCTCTCACGTTGAGAGAGGTGGCAAGCTTTGCTGACAGCTCTCCCAAAGGGTGAGCCTCTTATTCTTTTCATTAAACAGAGCCGAATCTAAAGCTTTATTTTAAAGCTATGGTTCGGCTCTGTTTTTTTTAAAAACAAACAATTTTTCTATTTTACTTTACTTTTCTTACAACCTGTGATATAATAGGAAAAAACATATCTCGGAGGTCGATTATGAAAGAGAAAATTATACAGTTCGGTGAGGGTGGTTTCCTTCGCGGATTTGCCGATTGGATGATACAGATCATCAATGAAAATACCGATTTTGACGGAAGTGCGGTTGTTGTTCAGCCCATCGAAAAGGGACTTTGCGACCTGCTTTCCTCCCAAGATTGCGTCTATACTCACCTTTGCCGCGGCAGTGAGGGTGTGGATATGAAGAAGATTGAAGCGATTTCAAGATGCGTTAAGCCTTATGATGATTTTGATGCATATCTTTCTCTTGCCTCGAATCCCGATTTCAGATTTGTAATTTCAAACACAACGGAATCGGGAATATGCTTTGATGAAAGCAACAAAATCACCGACAGACCCGCTTCTTCATTTCCGGGAAAGCTCACACAGCTTCTAAAAAAGCGTTTCGAGATGGGGCTTGGCGGATTTGTTTTCCTCCCCTGCGAGCTTATCGACAAAAACGGTGAAAATCTGAAGTCTTGCATTCTGAAATATGCCGATCTTTGGTCGCTTAGTGACGCATTCAAAGCATGGATCGAAAATGACAATATTTTCTGCAACACTCTTGTGGACAGAATCAACACCGGCTATCCGAAAGATGAGGTCATTGATGTCGGCTTTGATGACAAAATGATAAACACCTCGGAATATTTCCATCTTTGGGTTATTGAAGGCTATAATGATCTCTGCCTGGAGATTCCCTTTGACAAATGCGGACTTAATGTCATTATCACGAATAACCTTGAAATGTACAGAACAAGAAAGGTTCGCATTCTCAACGGTGCTCATACATCCCTTGTTCCCTATGCCCTTCTTTCGGGGCTTGAGACCGTGAAGGAATGCACCGAAAACGCCGTTATGCGTGAGCATCTTCGCAAATGTATCTATGAGGAGATCATCCCAACTCTGGATCTTCCCCGTGATGAGCTTATCGAATACGCCGATAATGTTCTCTTGCGCTTCTCAAATCCTTATATCAAACATATGCTCTCCTCAATCGCGCTCAATTCCGTGAGCAAATTCAAAGTGAGAGTTCTCCCATCCATTCTGGAATATATTAAAAGATATGATAAAATGCCGGAAACGCTTCTTTTCTCCTTTGCAAAGCTCATTGATTTTTACAGAACTGATATGACAAATGACGATGCAGAGATCGAATCATTTATGAAGACCGCTTCCCTTTCCGACATCCTTGCAAAAAAGGAATATTGGGGCGAGGATCTTTCATTCCTTTATGACGGAGTTGCAAAATATGTTAATAAATAAGCTTGACAATGTTGAGATAAATCTTGGGGACGGACATAAATACGCCACGAGAGATATAAAAAAAACCGAAAATATTATCAAATACGGTCAGAGCATAGGTCATGCCACCTGCGATATAAAAAAGGGTGAGCATGTTCACACTCACAATCTGAAAACAAATCTTTCGGGCAAAATTGAATATACCTATGAAAAATCCGAATGTCACAATAAAAAAGAAAAAACCGACCTTACATTCATGGGATACAGACGAGAGAACGGCTCTGTGGGAATCAGAAATGACATATGGATAGTTAATACTGTCGGCTGCGTAAATAAAATTGCCGAAAGACTTGCCTCCCTCACAGGTGCAAAAGCGTTTCCCCACCCTTTCGGATGTTCACAGCTTGGCGATGATCAATCCGTAACTCAAAAGATTCTCAAAGGAATGGTTGAGCATCCAAATGCAGGCGGCGTTCTTGTGCTTGGACTTGGATGTGAAAACAACAACATTGAGGTTTTCAAAAGCATTCTCGGCACATGGGACGAAAAAAGAGTAAAATTTCTAAACACTCAGGATTTTGAGGACGAGATAAGCGAGGGCATAAAGCTCATTGGGGATCTTAAGGCTCATGCTTCGACTTTCAAAAGAGAGCCGATACATATAAGCGAGCTTAAGGTCGGTCTAAAATGCGGCGGAAGCGACGGCCTTTCGGGAATAACCGCAAATCCCTTGGTTGGAAGATTTTGCGATAAGCTTACCTCCTTTGGCGGAAGCTGTGTTCTCACGGAGGTTCCCGAAATGTTCGGTGCAGAGCATCTTCTCATGAACAGATGCGATACCGAAGAGACTTTCAAAAAAACCGTGAGCCTTATCAACAACTTCAAAGATTATTATGAAAGACACGGACAAGTGATCTACGAAAATCCCTCTCCCGGAAATAAAAAGGGCGGAATTACGACACTTGAGGAAAAATCCCTCGGCTGCATACAAAAGGGCGGACTTTCCGAGGTTGTGGATGTGCTAACATATGGCGACAAGCTTACAAAAAACGGTCTTTCTCTTCTTGAAGGGCCCGGAAATGACATCGTTGCCATAACAAATCTTATGGCATGCGGAGTTCACTTGATTCTGTTCACAACTGGCAGAGGAACGCCTCTCGGAACTTCCGTTCCCACGGTCAAGATATCCACAAACAGTGCGCTTGCGGCAAAAAAATCCGGATGGATAGATTTTGATGCTTCTCCCACGCTTTCGGGCAAAGAGCTTACAGACGAGCTGCTGTATTATGTGATCTCGGTTGCAAACGGTGAGCCTACAAAAAACGAAACAAACAAATACGAAGAAATTTCAATATTCAAGGACGGTGTAACGCTATGAGCTTTATCAATGATGATTTTATGCTGAAAAACAAGACTGCAAAGGAGCTTTATGAGGCTGTAAAGGATCTTCCCATCATAGATTACCATTGCCATATCAGCCCAAAGATGATCGCAGAAAACCATAAGTTCAAAAACGCATTTGAGCTTTTTCTCGGAGGCGATCACTATAAATGGAGACAGATGAGAACAAACGGTATTCCCGAAGAGTTCATCACAGGCGATGCAGATGACTATGAAAAATGGCTTGCTTTTGCAAAAACCGTTCCGCTCCTCATCGGCAATCCTCTCTATCATTGGACACATCTTGAGCTGAAGCGATATTTTGATATCGACGAGACGCTCTCGGAGAACAATGCAAAGGAAATTTGGGATGCCGTTAATGCTTGTCTTGCAAAGGAAGAATTCAGAGTACAGGGACTTATCGAAAAATCAAATGTTGAGGTCATATGCACCACCGATGCTCCCTATGACACTCTCGAATACCACAAAGCACTTAAGGGCAATAAAACAAAGGTCATCCCCGCATTCAGACCCGATCTTTCAAAGATAAATTCCGATTTCCCAGAGAGAATGGACTATTTCCATGAGAACGGATGCCGTCTTTCAGACCACGCTGTTGACTCGATGGACGATGACACCATAGAAAAGCTCATTTATCTTGGTGAGGAATATGCAAAGCGCGGCTGGGTATGGCAGCTTCATATCGGCGCACTCCGCAATAACAATACAAGAATGTTCGAAAAGCTCGGCCCCGACACGGGCTTCGATTCGGTAAATGATTTTCAGATCGCTGAAGGACTTTCAAAGATACTCAACGGTCTTGATAAGAAGGATATGCTTCCCAAAACTATTCTTTATACTCTCAATCCAAAGGATAATTATGTTCTCGGAACAATGCTCGGAAACTTCCAGGGCGGTGGTATTCCGGGCAAGATCCAGTTTGGCTCGGGATGGTGGTTCAATGATCAAAGAGACGGCATGGAGAGTCAGATGAAGGCTCTTGCAAATCTTGGTATGATCTCCCGCTTTGTGGGAATGCTCACAGACAGCCGTAGCTTTGTTTCCTATACTCGCCATGAATATTTCAGACGCATAATGTGCAATCTTCTCGGCAAATGGGTCGAGGAGGGCGAATACCCTGCTGATATGAATACTCTCAAAAAGATTGCTGCGGATATCAGCTATTATAATGCAAAAAATTATTTTGGTTTCTGATTTTAATATAGTCAATATAAAAATTTACGGAGCTGCTTCATCTATATGTGATGCAGCTCCTTTATTTCAAACAGGAATTATTTATGCAACAAAAATTGGGACTGCGTCAAATGCTCACAGAGAGCAAATGACACAGTCCCACCATTTTAATTTTAGATATTGTTATTATCCTGTGGAGGATTCATGTTTGCTTGCTTTTTTCTCGATTTCTTCACTGCTTTTACAACTACTATCACAATGATAACAATGAACACCGCAAGCACGATAAGACTTGGCAGAGCATAAACAAGTCCAACGGAAAAGTCCTTCCAGCCCTCTGCAAAATCCTTCCAGCTTTCTCTGAAGGCTTCACCAAGTCTCTCACCAAAGGTGGGATCCTTTATAGGCTCGGGAGTATAGTCGATAACCTCCGCAAGCTCTATATTGACGGTGGAAAACGCAATGAGCGTATTATAATTGCGTATTCTTGCCTCATAGCTCTCGATCTCATAGCGAACATATGAAATGCGCTCCTCAAGAGTGATTATGTCCTCAAGCTTTTCAGCCTTTGCGAGAAGCTCGATAAGGCGTGCTTCCTGGGTTTTAAGAGCCTCAAGGCGTGCTTCGATATCGGTATATGTGTCTGTGATATCATCAACCTTTTCGGTCTTGCTTGTGATATTCACAAAGCCGCCGAAGCTCGTCATAAAGCTGTCAAGCATCTCTGCGGGAATGCGGAGAGTATAATTTGCACGGCGGTTTGAATAGCTGTCATAGCTCTTACCATAGGTATTTGACGACTGAATATAGCCGCCAAGCGCTATGACCTCGCTCTCGATCCTTTGAAGCGCACTGTCAAGCTCCTTGGTCTCGGAAACAACATTTACTGTCTTGATGATCTTTCTTCCCTCAAGCGGATCCTTCAGCTCTACCGAACCGTCCATTTCCGACGGAGCTTCGACCTTACTGTAATAGGAATCCATCACAGCGTTTGTCTCCGCTTCAAGCATGGGCATATCGTCAAAGCCCATATAGCCGCCTGCTGTCATACCGTTCATTGCCTCGCTCTTTGCATCGTCATACATAAGCCCCTTTGAAGCTCCGCAGGACGCAAAGGAAGCAACAAGAACGAGAAGAACCATGATAAGTGAACCGATCTTCAGAAAATTACCTCTTTTTGACATAATACCGTCCTCCAAATTTTTAATTCCGCGGACTTTATTCGATTACTTAAGCTTTGCGATCGCAGCCTTGATTCCCTCAAGCTTTTCCTTATATTTTGCCAGCTTTTCCTTTTCACCCTCAACAACTGCTACGGGTGCTTTTGCAACGAAGCCTTCATTGGAGAGCTTACCCTCAAGACGAGCGATCTCGCCCTCTGTCTTTTTTAGCTCGCCCATGAGCTTTTCCCTCTCCTTTTCAACATCAATGATATCGGCAAGGGGCAGGAATATACTTGCAGCATCTGTTACGATCTGCACTGCATCATCAGCGGAAATAACCGAAGAATCGAAGCTCTCGGCAATTTCAACCTCGGAAGCGGATGCAAGACGGCTAAAGAACACTGCGGTGCTTTCGTTAAAGGAATCGCTATACTTTGTTGCGATATAGACCTTTGCTTTTCTTGAAGGAACGATATTCATCTCGTTTCTGCGTGCTCTGATTGCACGGATAGCGGCAATGAGTCTTTCCATTCTTTCAGCATCTTCAGCAAAGTTGAATTTCGCATCATAAGCAGGATAAGCCGAGATCATAATGCTCTCATCCTCATGAGGAAGTGACTGATATATTTCCTCTGTGATAAAGGGCATAAAGGGATGCAGGAGCTTAAGTGCCACGGTGAGTACATAAGATATGACGTTCTGCGCTACCAAATTGTTCCCATTTTCTTTATCGGAAAGTCGAATTTTGCAAAGCTCGATATACCAATCGCAGAAAATATCCCAAATGAAGTCGTAAATTGAGGAAAGTGCAACACCGATCTCATAGGAATCAAGTGCCTTTGTTGCTGTCTCCACAAGGTCATTCAGCTTTTTGAGAATCCACTTATCTTCAAGAGCAAGATCCTTCTCTTCGGGAAGAGTTATCTTATCAATGGTAAGGTTCATGCGTACAAATCTGGAAGCATTCCAGAGCTTGTTTGCAAAGTTTCTTGCCGCCTCGATCTTCTCATCAGAGAAACGCATATCATTTCCGGGGGAATTTCCTGTTGCAAGAGCAAAGCGGAGCGCATCTGCACCATACTGATCAATGATCTCAAGGGGATCAATTCCGTTTCCGAGAGATTTGGACATCTTTCTTCCCTGCGCATCACGAACAAGACCGTGGATAAATACAGTTGAGAAAGGCTCTTTACCCATATGCTCCATGCCGGAGAATACCATTCTTGCAACCCAGAAGAAGATAATGTCATAGCCTGTTACAAGAACGCTTGTGGGATAATATTTTGCAAGCTCCTCTGTCTTGTCTGGCCATCCCATTGTAGAGAAGGGCCAGAGAGCGGAAGAGAACCATGTGTCAAGAACATCGTTTTCCTGTCTTACGGGTGCACCGCACTTCGGGCACTTGTCGATATCTGTCTTTGAGACGGTCATCTCACCGCAGGCATCACAATAGAAGGCGGGAATCCTGTGACCCCACCAAAGCTGACGGGAAATGCACCAGTCATGAACATTTTCCATCCAGTTTGTATATGTCTTTGTGAATCTTTCAGGCTCAAACTTAACTCTGCCATCGTAAACAACTTCAAGAGCAGGTCCGGCAAGAGGCTCCATCTTAACGAACCACTGATTTGAGGTCAGAGGCTCAACAGTGTTGTGGCAACGGTAGCAGGTACCAACATTGTGAGCATGAGGAACTGTTTTAATCAGATATCCCTCGGCTTCGAGGTCAGCTACAAGAGCTTTGCGGCAAGCATATCTGTCCATGCCCTCATATTTGCCCGCATAGGAGTTCATTGTTGCATCATCGTTCATAACTCTGATCTGCTCAAGGTTATGTCTCTGACCAACAAGGAAGTCATTGGGGTCGTGAGCAGGAGTGATCTTAACGCAGCCTGTTCCAAAGCCGATCTCAACATAATCATCGGCAATTACGGGAAGCTCTCTGCCAACGATGGGGAGAATAAGAGTTTTTCCGATAAGATGCTTTGTGTTCTCATCCTCCGGATTGACCGCAACGGCAGTATCGCCGAACATTGTCTCGGGACGAGTTGTTGCAATTTCAACGAAGCCGTCCTCTCCCTTTATCGGGTACTTGATATGCCAGAAATTGCCGTTCTGCTCGGTATATTCAACCTCTGCATCGGAAAGAGCTGTTATACAGTGAGGACACCAGTTGATGATTCGGTTTCCTCTATAGATAAGTCCCTTATTATAGAGGTTAACGAAAACCTCACGAACTGCTCTTGAACAGCCCTCGTCCATTGTGAAGCGTTCTCTTGTCCAGTCGCAGGAAGCACCGAGCTTTTTAAGCTGGCTGATGATTCTTCCACCGAATTTTTCCTTCCAATCCCAAACTCGCTCAAGGAATTTTTCTCTGCCAAGGTCATAGCGAGTGAGTCCTTCATTCACACGAAGCTGCTCCTCAACCTTGATCTGTGTAGCGATTCCCGCATGGTCTGTTCCGGGAACCCAAAGGGTGCTGAAGCCCTGCATTCTCTTGTAGCGAACAAGAACATCCTGAAGAGTTTCGTCAAGGGCGTGACCCATGTGAAGCTGTCCTGTTACGTTCGGAGGGGGAATAACCACGCTGAAAGCGGGCTTGCCGTCCTTGGGATCGGGCGTAAAATAGCCCTTGTCGCACCAATTTTTATAAATTCTGTCCTCAAATTCCTTAGGTGCATAGGTCTTTGAAAGCTCTGTCATGTTCATTTTGACCTCCTGATTTATGTAAGTATTTATTATCTTTTTGTTTTTTCTCTTAAAACATTTTCGAGATATGTGCAAACTCCAATAAAATTCCTGTTGATGTCAGTATTCTTTATTCTGATGACCGTAATATTGAAATTTTCTATAAATTCCGTTCGTTCAGCATCGTATTTTATACCTTCGTCGGTATAATGCTGTGAGCCGTCTATTTCGATTATCAAATCTGCTTCCGGGCAGTAAAAATCAGCAATATATTTTCCAATAATTTTCTGGCGGGTAAATTTATATTCAGATTTTTGCAAATAATCGTACCAAAGATGCTTTTCTTCTTTCGTCATATTTTTGCGAAGCATTCGAGCAACCGGAACCAAATTTTTATTATGCTTTTTTTCCATTGAAATTCCTCATTGAAATGTGAAAATACAATCCCTCAGTCGCTTTGCGACAGCTCCCTTTCCACAAGGGAGCCTCACATATGATGCTGTCAAAACATTGTGGTGAAATCAATATACTCAATGTTTTGACCGAGCTCAATTTTTTATTCCTTTAACTGTACTTATAAAACTGAACAATAAATCGGAAATCAACAGTCTTTTTTAAAACGCAAATAAAAGCCATATCTACTGTAATTTTTGTAGGCAAGCACAAAACCGGCATTTAAGCACAATTTCGTGATGCTAATTTCATTTTGCGTTTCCTTTTTAACAATACCGTATGTAGTAGAAATATATTCACTGGGCAAACAAACCGTAACATCCACGCAAAACGGCTCCGGATATGCAGAAAGAATATCACAATCCCAAATATGTAGCTCTCCACCATTTACCAAAACCCGTGCAGCTTCTGAAATTGCTCGTTCTTGGTCAGCAGCGCCCATAAACATCAGTGTATAGAATGATGTTACATGGTCAAAGGATTTGTCTTTAAATTTCAATTGCGTTGCATCCATCAAGATTTTCTCGAATCCAATTGGTGCTTCATCCAATTCATCTTGGCAAATGTCTATCGCAACAACTTGGTTGGTATATAGTCGTCCTATAATTCCCTCTCCACCGCCACCAATATCCAAGATTCTGCCATTAATTTCTTTTTTAAGAGTAATCATTTTTAACCTCTCCGTCAAAATCTTATTTATCGAATGCGTTTTATCTGTTTAGATAACAAAACCGAATTGGGATATATTTTTTATGTGTGTTGATTTAGTCAGAAAAAATTCCGGACAAAGGCTCCCTTGTGGAAAGGGAGCTGTCGCAAAGCGACTGAGGGATTGTTCAAAAATCAAAAAGCGCCCGACATCCTTTTCAGGACGCCGAAGCGCGGTACCACCTGATTTCGTGCAAGGCACGCTCTCATTCTGTACGAAAATACAGCATCTCTGTAACGGAAGAAAGACCGTTCAAGGCTATTTGGCATATGCCGTTCGCCAAGACCGCTCGGGGACTACTTCACCGAACCTTGCCGCGGAGCTTCCACCGTCCCCCGCTCTCTATGGGCAAAAAAGTATCGACTACTCCTTCCCGTCATTGCGTTTACCTCATTATTATAACACACTTTTTTTCTTTTGTCAATCACTTTTTTACCGTATCACAGAACAGGCAGAGCTTCTGCTCTCGAAACAACATCGGCGCTGACTTCTGTTGCTCTCCGGAGGCACTCGGGAACAGTCTTTCCCGAAAGATAGCTCACCAGAAAAGCCGCTCCGTAGCTATCTCCTGCGCCAACCGTTGAAACCACCTCGACACGCTTCGGCTCGCATCTGAAAACATCACCGTTTTCGGTATCATAAGCCAAAGAGCCATCAGCTCCGCAGGTCAGTATCAGAAGTTTGATATTCTCAAATTCATTGAGTATCCTTTCAATGGCGGCTTCGTTATCAAGCTTCTCACCGAAAGCAGTAAGAGCAACATTTTGAAGCTCCTCATCGCTGATCTTTAAAATGGTAGCATTTTCAAGGCAAAAAACAACATTCTCCTTTGAATAAAACGGTGCTCGAAGATTGATATCAACAAAGATCTCCTTTGCAATATTTCTCTCCAGCAGCTTCCGAACAGTTTGTCTGTTGTTCTCCATACGAAGTGCAAGACTGCCAAAGGCAAAAGCGTCAAATTCTTTCAACTTGCTTTCCTCGGGCTCGGGAATCACATCATAAGCTGTGTTTTCCTCAATTTTATATGATGGAACACCTCTCTCCGAAAGCGTTACGGTACACCTTCCCGTCGGATAAGCCGCCTTTACAGCCACAAGCGAGATATCAACCCCGTGTTTCTTAATTATTTCAAGTGCATCCATGCCAAGCTCGTCATATCCGACGGCTGAAAGAAGAGACACCTCTGCCCCTTCATTTGCGGCATGGGCTGCAAAATTCAAAGGTGCGCCGCCTATGCACTTTTTATCCGGGTATACATCCCAGATTATCTCACCAAAAGAAAGTATCTTCATTATAACCTCTCAAGAAATGACTTAAGTAATCCGGCAATAATTGCATTACCTTCGTCGCTGGGATGAAGTCCGTCGGGCATATATTTTGCTCTGATTTCTTTGATCTCAGGCTGCATTCCGCTGATAGCGTAAAGATCAAGAACAGGCAGAGAATAATATTCCGCAACTTCACGGATTATGTTAACATATTTTTTCAGATCGCCATATTCCTTCTCCTTGTTATCGCCCTTTGTGCTAAGCTCATTCCAGCGATGGAGAGGGGTCATGATAACGATAGGCTTACCCAGATATTTTCTGATAAGTCCTGCGAAAAGATAATGGCAAGCGCCGTAAAATGTTTCGGGGCTTCTGTCCTCAAAGCAGCCTATGGGAGCATCTCCGTGACCGAAATCGTTTGTTCCTCCGAAAACGACAACAGCATCAGCATCATCGTCCATCTTATCGAATCTCTCCGAGAATGAATTTACATCAACATAATCATCCTTCGGTCTTGACGCAGTTCCGCTCTGAAGCGCAAATCTTGTTCCGCCTATTCCATAGTTTCTTGCCTCAGAAAGCCCTGCTTCTCTTTTCAGCACCGCATGAAAAATATTCTCGTGGCAGCTCGTGCCGACTCCCTCTGTTATACTGTCACCGAGAAAATTTATTTTTAATCCTTCAAGCTTCATAATCGTTTCTCCTGTTATAATATATTTGCCAACCGAATGTACACGGCAGGTTCTCATGAATTTCGTTCAATATCAAAAATAGTTGCCTTTAATATCATACCGGCATCCTCTTAAGCTCTGCGATCTTTTCCGACCACTCCTTTGCCTCTGATACACGGTCAAGGAAGCAAAATTCCAAGACCTTCTTGGCTTGGCTAAAGTGCGATTCACACGAGATCAGATCATAGCTTGCCGAGCTGTCATACCCATTGAGATCAAAATAATCCGACGGTGCTTTTGGAACCCACTTATGCATATACGCCCAACCGCCAAAATAATTGTCAAGAAGCTTGCTATCCTCGATTATTTCAGACAAACCGGCTATGTACCTAAGCATTTTTTGCTTTTCATCACCCTCAAACACGGTGATTCTTGTAGCTTCGGGATCAAATTTGTACGGTATGATACAAAAGTCAATGCCCGATTTGTCTATATCAAGTTCTGTCATATAACCATAGTACCAAGAATCATTAGGATCGGGTTTATTAGCACTTCGAAACAGGAAATTTCCCATACTGTAAACGATAGGCTTGCCGTTATAATCTTCATAACCTTGCGGACAATGCGTATGTCCCGCTATTACCGCATCGGCTCCCATATCACAGATAAGGCGATATCTGTCCTGCGTATCGGGTGAAGGTAAGGGATTGAATTCATTACCGCCGTGAAAAACAACGATAACCGCATCGGATTTCTGCTTTTCTTGCCTTATTTTATTCAAAAGCCTTCTTGAATTGTATCCCGCCGACCCGTATGTAGTTTCGGTTGCCATACCAAACTCATTTTCACATACCGAAATAAGTGATACCGAAAAGCCGTCTTTCTCTAAGCAACAGGCATCGTACGCACGGTCCGTATTTGCTCCGGCTCCGCAGAACCGTATGTTATGTTTTTTAAGAAGCTCAAGCGTATCAACGACAGCCCCTTCACCAAAGTCACCTATGTGGTTGTTGGCAAGAGTGCAAACGTCGGTGTGAAGAGTATCTAAAAACAGAATGTTTTCCTGATCGCATATTAAGTTTGGTCCCGACTTTTTAATAGGCATATGATTATCTTTGTCTGCAAGAGGTGTTTCCAAATTGACAATACGAAAATCAGCCTTGTCAAAATACGGAATCACCTCCGCAAGAATATCAGTACATATTGCAGGGCTCGGCTTTGCAAGTCCTCTGAAATTAATATCTCCGGTAAATAAAAGCTTCATTGTTCAATTTTCCTGTTGTATTCTCCTGATTTTCTTTATTATACCTCACAAGCAAAAAAATGTCAACAATTTTTCAAGCTCTCCCTCTGTAGGCTGCGGGGGTGATACCTTTTTGCTTTTTGAAAAGCGCAATAAAATAGCTTGTTGAAGAAAAACCCACATCCATGGCGATCTCGGTCACCGTTTTGGCACTTGATGTCAGCATTTCCGCAGCCTTCTCAATTCTGACAGAATTAAGATATTCCGTGAAGCTCATCCCCGCCGCTTTTTTGAAAAATCTTGAAAAATAGCTATAGCTCATTCCGCTGATTTTAGATGCAGATGAGGCAAAGATCTCGTTCATATAATTCTGCTCAACATAGGAAAATACCTTTTCCATAATGATATCGTCATTTTCTTTCGGTGCAATAGTTTCGCCCTCGCTGTGCCATGCCCGAAGCACCTTCAAAAAAAGACGGCTGATCAAGCTTCTTATGGCAAGCTCAAATCCGTATTCCTTTTTTTCGTATTCGGATAGTATTTCATTTATTATCTCCTCGATATATCCTTTGCCGAAATCATTCGATCCGAACACTCTCCTGTTATGCGAGTTTGATATCTTGAAGGGCATCATATATTTGCTTGCCAGATTATGCTCTCCTCCTGCACGCAGGATCTCGGGCTCGAACTGAACAACAGCATATTTTGTAACGCCGTCGGAAAGTGAGGTAACACAGTGGGTTTCATTTGAATTGATGACCAAAAGATCTCCTGCACAGAAATTATACTTTTTCATACCAAGAAAAGCCTCAGCCTCCCCTTCCATGCAATAGAGAAATTCGATTACATCATGTACATGTGAGGAAGACATCTTCCCCTTGCCATTATGACTTTGAACATGACAAAGAAAGGGATAATATCTGCCATCAGACGCTCTTCTGCGCAGCTCTGTCATTCTTTCCCCGTCGCTTTTGAATCTTACACTTTCAAGACCGTATGTATTTGTTTCCACAATTGCTCCATGACAAAAATTTAATATTTTTTGATATTTTTATTATATCATTATTTTACGAAATATGCAATAATAATATTGAAAAAATATGGAGGTTTTTACATATGGAATTCAAGATCAATGATTTTATCAAGGAAAAAATAAGAGTCGGACGAAACAAACTTTTGTCAACCTATGAAAAAAAGCTTTTGGATATTCACCCTTTTTATATTGAAAATTGTGAATATAAAAAAGGCTATAATCTGCCCGGAGATGATGCACCGTGGCGTGAATTTTCCGCAGGTACAAGACTTCACGGCTATGATAATCACTTTTGGTTCAAATTCACAATCGAGCCGCAGGAAAAGCAAGAAGGTCATGAGCTTATTTTGAATGTGAAAACAGGCAAAGAGGGACAATGGGATGCAACAAATCCCCAATGTATGCTGTATCTTGACGGAAAGCTCACACAAGCCTTTGACACAAATCACACCTGGTTTCCTCTCGAATGGGGCAAAAAATATGAGGTGCTTATATATGTTTACGGCGGCATGATAGAAGGTGGCTGTAATTTTGATTTTTTTCCTTATCTCACAGCAAGATGCAAGGCAGCATATGACCTTTATTTTGATATAACAGTTCCTTATGAGGTGCTTTGTGAGCTTGATATACGATCATATGAATATATACAGATAAGAGACGAGCTCGATAAGGCTCTTATGCTTATTGATTTCAGAAGAATAGGCTCAAAGGAGAATATCGAAAGCTATAAGGCGGCATCAGAATATCTCAAAACAAATCTCTATGATAAATATTCAAATCCCGATGCGCCGCTTGTTTGGTGCATAGGTCATACTCATATCGACGTTGCCTGGAGATGGACGGTTGAGCAGACAAAGGAAAAGGCAGAGCGGTCATTTTCAACGGTTCTCAGCCTTATGGAAAGATATCCCGAATATAAATTCATGACAAGCCAGCCTCAGCTTCTTCAGTTCATAAAGGACTATAATCCCGAAATGTTTAAAAAGATCAAGCAAAGAGTGAAGGAGGGTCGGTTTGAGCTTGAGGGCGCTATGTGGCTTGAAGCGGACTGCAATCTTGCCTCGGGTGAGGCTCTTGTCCGTCAGATACTTCACGGAAAAAGATTTTTAAGGGATGAATTTGATGTGGAAAGCAAGATCCTTTGGCTTCCCGATGTTTTCGGATATAGCGGTGCGCTTCCTCAGATACTGAAGAAAAGCGGAGTTGACAAATTCTTCACCACCAAGCTTTATTGGAATGAGAGCAATCAAATTCCAAACGATACATTTATTTGGCAGGGCATTGACGGAAGCGAGGTGCTTGCAACGCTCATTCCAAGCTATGTTATGAGGCTAAGTGCTTGGGCGACGAGAAACGAATGGCAGGCGTATAAAAACAAGAGCCTTAGCAAAAATGTAATTGCAACCGTTGGCTTTGGTGACGGAGGCGGCGGAACAAGCGCAGAGATGATCGAGTTCGGCAAGCGTCTCAGGGGAGGTCTGCCCGGGATGCCGAGGGTTGAATGGCATCGCGCAGGTGAATTTTTCGATGCACTTGAAAAAGATTTCAAAAAGAACACCGCAGAGCTGAAAAATACTCCAAAATGGAGCGGTGAGCTTTATCTTGAGATGCACAGAGGAACATATACCTCCATTGCAAAAAACAAAAAGAACAACAGAAAAAGCGAATTTCTATATCAGAGTGCAGAAACGCTCTCTGCACTTGATGCGGTTCTCCTCGGTGGAAAATATGATAAGGACACCTTTGATAAGAATTGGAAGATAATTCTTCTTGATCAGTTCCATGATATCCTCCCCGGCTCGTCAATAAGAGAGGTTTATGAGGATACCGACAGGGATTATGCTCTCGTTCTCTCGGAGGGCAGAAGAATTGCCGATGAAAAGCTGAAAAGAATTTCCGAAAGCATAAAAACCGACGGCGGCATTCTTGTCTACAACCCTTCACCGTATATGCAGAGTGATTTTGTTGCCCTTGACGGTAAAACATACTATGCGGAAAATATCCCATCTCACGGATATAAGGTGATTTCTGCAAACGAAAGCAAAAATTCCGTGAAGATTTCCGAGCTTTGTCTTGAAAACGAGCTTATAAGAGTTACCTTTGATGAAAAATATCAGATCATTTCGATATATGATAAGGAAGAAGAGAGGGAGATAATCGCAAACGGAGCTATAGCCAATCTTCTCGAAGCTTATGAGGATATGCCAAGAGAATATGACGCATGGGAGATCACAAACTATTATAAGCAGAAAAAATGGATATGCGATGATTTGACCTCGTCCGAGATGACCGAAAACGGCTTTAAGATCACGAGAAAATACGGCGACAGCACCATAATTCAGACAATTTCCCTGCGCAGCAGATCAAAGAGAATTGATTTTTTCACCACCGTGGACTGGAAGGAGGATCATATCCTTCTCCGTGCCGCATTCCCACTTGATATACATTCAAGCTATGCAACATACGATATCCAATTCGGTAATATTGAGCGTCCCACTCATAAGAATACCTCATGGGATGCTGCAAAATTTGAGGTCTGCGCCCACAAATGGGCAGATCTTTCGGAAAACGGCTACGGTGTCAGCCTTCTGAACGACTGTAAATACGGATATAGCTGTGAGGAAAACCTGCTTTCTATCTCGCTTCTGAAATCCGCTGCCGATCCTTATCCCGAGGCTGATCGCCATATTCATGAATTTACATATTCCCTATATCCTCATGTGGGAGATTTCAGAGAGGGCGGCACGGTGAAGGAAAGCTATCTTATCAATATGCCACTTGAAGCTATGGTACAGATGGCTAATGAAGGCAATCTTCCCGAAGAATATTCATTTGTATCCTGCGAAAACAATAATATCGCTCTTGAAACCGTGAAAATTGCAGAGGATGACGATTCTGTTATAGTCCGTCTCTTTGACACCTTCAACAGAAAATCTAAGGCAAAAATAAATACAGGCTTCGATTTCAAAGAGGTATATATCTGCGATCTCATGGAAAATTGTGAGAAAAAGCTCGAGGCCTGCGGCAGAAACGTTACAGTTCCCGTTGGAAATTTTGAGATCGTAACACTTAGATTTATCATTTAAAAAAACATTGAATATTCCTTTCACTTTTTACCATATAATACCATTGGCTTTTCCCTTTCCATAATTTGTGCGTTGATAAAAAGGGAAAACTATAGTAAAATATACATAGCGAGGTTTTCACTCACATTCTCCCCTCGCAAAGAAAAGAAAGGAACTGATCAATGAAAAAACAATTTCACCTGAAAAAGCTGTTTTCTCTTCTACTTGCCGCTTTTATGATGATTTCATTCTCAATCGGAATTGCGGCATCGGGAGAGAAGATAGTAACGCCCATCAGAACCGAGCTTGACGGCAAGGCAATAATGACAGACGATACATCCGCACTGCTGATAAGCGGTGTGACCTATGTTCCCCTAAGGCTCTTTTGCCTTGAGCTTGGAACGGTAGAGCTTAACTGGTTTGAAAGTGAGAGAAAAGCTCAGATAAGAACTGCGGGACTTGACATCAGCGCCTCGGAAGGAAAGCAGTACATTACCGTAAACGAACGCCCCTTTTATTCGGGTGCTGAAAATCTGCTGCGCTCGGGTACTCTTTATGTTCCCGTCAGAAGCATTGCAAAGGCTTACGGACTTGGTGTGAAATGGTGCGCCACAGATGACGGAAGCTTCGGTTATGTAAGCCTTGTGAGCGAGAAACCGAGAGCAGAGCACGCAGAGGATGTTTATGACCATGAGGTTTTATATTGGCTTTCGAGAATAATTTCTGCCGAAAGCCGAGGAGAGAGCCTTCTCGGTCAGATCGCAGTTGGAAATGTTGTGCTTAACAGAACAAGAAGCGAAAATTTTCCAAGCACTGTTTACGATGTCATTTTTGATACAAAATTCGGTGTGCAATTTACGCCGATAGCAAACGGTACGATATATGAAGAACCTGCCGAGAGCAGCATAATCGCCGCAAAGATATGCCTTGAGGGGTATACCGTTTCCGAGAACATACTTTATTTTATGAATAAAGCACTGTCAACCAATATGTGGGTATCAAATAACCGCCCGTATGTTATGACCCTCGGAAATCATACCTTTTATTCATAAATAAATGGCTGTTTCACCGAAACAGCCATTTCAGACTGTCGAAAAAGCTGTAATACCGCAAGTAGATAATAGTAAAAATAAAAAAGTTCAATATAATAGAAAAAATTAAATTCAAAAAGAAGCACAAGGCAATCACGAGGAAAGCCTTGTGCTTACTTGCTTTTTCCGT
>JAFXAN010000094.1 GCA_017517035.1 Clostridia bacterium | reverse complement strand
ATGTAGAAACACAGATAAACAACAATAAAAATTCCCTTTTTCAAAGTTTTGATCGACCTTTTTTAAAAGGTCGCGCGAGCCGACGGCGGCGTCGGTCGCCTCCGCAGAGGCGAAACTCCCTCACCGATAAATTACTGTTTAAAACAATAGAAAGGAGCGCAGAAATGTTTGAGACAGAGGAGCGAGAAGGCGGAAAAGAAAGCTTTTCGGGCAGTATTGAGCATATTATCTACTGCAATGAAGAGAACGGATATGCAATATGCAGCTTTTCTACCGATGGCGGTGATCTTGTAACCATTGTCGGAACTCTTCCGTATGTTGCGGAAGGTGAGCATATGACCCTTACCGGCTCTTGGGTGCATAATCCCAAATACGGCAGGCAGTTCAAAGTGGAACGCTTTGAAAAGCAGCTTCCTGCAGATGTGGACTCTATCCTGCGTTACCTTGCATCGGGAGCTATAAAGGGTGTTGGTGCAAAAACCGCCATAAAGATCGTTGATGAATTTGGTGAGGACACCTTTGAGGTTATCGAAAAGCATCCGGAATGGCTTGCACAGATCTCCGGAATATCAAAGAAAAAGGCACTTGAAATTTCGGGAAATTTCAGAGCCGAGGCGGGAATGCGAAGCACAATGATGTTTTTCAGAGAGTATTTCGGTCCTGCCACAACTGTTAAGATATATAAAAAATGGGGAGCGGATGCGGTGGAGATTGCCAAAGAAAATCCGTATGTTCTCTGTGATATGATAGACGGAATCGGCTTTGAAAAAGCGGATGCTATGGCTGCAAAGCTTTCTATTGATCCTGCTTGTGAAAGCAGAATAATGAGCGGAATGAAATATCTTCTTTCTCACAATGCCGCAAAAAACGGGCATATTTGTCTTCCTCTCGATAAGCTCATAGAAGGAACTGCGCAGATGCTTTCGGTAAGTATAGAAAAATCAGAGAGTGCATATAAGTCTCTCGTGGCTGCCGGAAGAGTTCGCTATTCGATTTTCGATGGGACAACATATGTCTATACCAAGGAAGCTTACGATGCCGAGACATTTACGGCAAACAAGCTGGTGGTTCTCGATAATCTTTGTCCGAAAATAGGCTATGAAGATATTGAGCGCTTTATTTCCCGTGAAGAAAAAAGAAGCGGGATCGAATATGCACCGCTGCAAAGGCAGGCTATAAAAGAAGCGCTTGACAGCGGAGTTATGATCCTGACAGGCGGTCCCGGAACTGGAAAGACCACGGTTGTCCGTGCGCTTCTCGGAATCTTTGAGAGCATGGACATGAAGGTTGCTTTGGCAGCTCCCACGGGAAGAGCCGCAAAGCGGATGAGCGAGGCAACCTCTTGCGAGGCAAAAACGATTCATCGTCTTCTTGAAATGGAATACAGCGATGGTGAAAATGCAATTTTTATGCGTGATGAGAGAAATTTTCTCGATGAAAGCATCATAATAATTGATGAGGCTTCCATGATAGATTGCTTTCTTGCATCATCTCTCTTAAAAGCTGTTAAGCCAGGCTCAAGAATCATACTTATAGGTGATGCAGATCAGCTTCCTTCGGTTGGTGCGGGAAATGTTCTCCGTGATCTCATCTCAAGCGGCAGATTTGCGACAGTTTGTCTTAGGACAATATTCAGACAGGCTGAAAAGAGCCTTATAGTTACAAATTCTCATGCTATAAATGACGGCATTTGCCCGAATCTTACTGCAAAGGACAATGATTTTTTCTTTATGCCAAGAGAAAGTGACAGAGAAATTGCGATGACAATTGCAGACCTTTGCAAAAACAGACTTCCGAGAAAATACGGCGCAGATACCGTGCAGAAAATTCAGGTCATAACCCCATCAAGAAGAGGAGAGGGAGGAACCGATAACCTCAATCTGATTCTTAAGGAAAGCCTGAATCCAGCAGAAAAGGGGAAAAAGGAATATAAGCATAAGGAACGGGTGTTCAGAGTTGGCGACAGAGTTATGCAGACAAAGAACAACTATGAGCTTGAATGGGAAAGTGCTTACAGAAGCGGATTAGGTGTTTTTAACGGCGATATCGGTATAGTTAAGGACATCGACAAAAGTGAGCAATATATACTCATCGCATTTGATGACCGTAATGTTATATATGATTTTTCGCTTCTTGACGATATTGACCATGCATATGCTATAACGGTACATAAAAGTCAGGGAAGTGAATATCCCATCGTGATTATTCCGATGTATGCTTGTCCCCCAATGCTTATGACGAGAAATCTGCTTTATACCGCTGTAACGAGAGCGGAAAAGATGGTGATCCTTGTCGGAAAAGAAGAATATGTCCGCAAAATGGTTGAGAATAACCGACAGTCAATGAGATATACAGGGCTTGCCAAGAGGCTTTTGCCATTTGAATAAAAAATGAAAGGATGCTCATTATGAATGCACAAAAAAGAGTAACTGTGATAGTTCCTTCGCTCAATCCCGATGAAAAGCTCATGAAGGTCATAAAAGGTCTTGAAGAGCTGGGATTCGATGACATAATAGTTGTTAATGACGGAAGCAGAGAAGAAAATCTTTGCAATTTCCCCGACCCATGCGAGCATCCCTCATGTACGGTGCTTACCCATCCGAAAAATTGCGGTAAGGGAGCGGCTCTGAAAACTGCATTTGAATATTTTCTTCGGAACAAAGAGGGCAGAGAGGGCGTCGTAACAGTTGACGGGGATAATCAGCATCTCCCAAAGGATGTTCTTGCTTGCTGTGAAAAGATGCTTGAGGTTGGAGATCTTGTTCTCGGCGTTCGTGATTTTTCGCTTCCTCATGTACCGAAGCGCTCAAGATTCGGAAACAGAACAACATCTCTTGTTTTCCGTCTTGCCTGCGGAATGAAGATATCCGATACACAAACGGGACTTCGTGCATTCCCGAGAGATATACTTTCTGATATGCTTGAGATCGAGGGCGATAGATTTGAATATGAAACAAATATGCTCCTCGGACTTCGTGAAAGAGGAATAAAGCTTTCCGAGGTGAAGATCGAAACGGTTTATATTGAGGAAAATCAGACATCCCATTTCAGACCCATAAGGGATTCAATAAGGGTTTATTCTCTGATATTGAAATTTATTCTCAGCTCAGTCATTGCATCTTTGTTAGATAATGTGATATTCTTTGTTTTACATATACTTCTCGGTAAGGAAATGCAGCTGCTTTGCTATATAATCGCAAGAGCGGTTTCTTCCGTTACCAATTTCATTCTGAATAAGAAAACGGTTTTCAAAAACACGGATAATATAGCGAAAACATTAGTAAAATATTATGTAGTCGCAATTCCGATGCTTCTGATCTCAAATTTTGGAGTGAAGATGATCGTGGATGCCGTTGGTTCTTCGCTGGAAGGAATTTCGGCTTCGGTGATTACAACAATTATCAAAATAGCAGTTGAATTTATTCTCTTTTTGCTTTCGTTCAGAATTCAGAGGGAATGGGTTTTTACATCTAAAAAGAAAAAATAATAGGTTTGGTTGATAAAATGGACGAAAAAGATTTTTTTGAATCGGAGAACGGTGCAGAAAAGCGAAAGACATCACCGCTTATAATGCCGCCCCCTCCCAAGGCAAGCCAGCCGGTGAAGCATATTGATTTTTCTGCACCGGAAGATGAGCTTGAAAAGGAAAAAGAAAACAGCGAGATAGAGGAATCTCGCTCGAATGATATAAATAAGAAACTGAAGATCAATTTTCCCATAATGCGTGCAGAGGCTCCAAAGCAGCCTGAGCCACCGGTGGAGAAAGAACAGATCAAGGCTGTTGAGAAAAAGTCTGAGACACCGAAGCGTCCCGAAAAAAAGAGGGAAAGAGTTATAGGCTTTAGCGAAAGCGATTATTATGACTATGAGGGATATCGCCGCAGAAAGCCAAAGGGGGAGCGTCTCAGTGGTGGTAGGATCGCAGGCAGGATAGCAATCGTTTTTGCTTCGTTGCTGCTTTTTGCCGTTATCGCTCTCTATAGCCTTTGCTTCGTTATCGCAAAAGGCCCGAGCGAAACCGTTAGAAATCTGCTTGTTCTTTCCGCAAAGCAGGCAAGCGCAACAAAATGGGTGCCGGGACTTTTCCTTGATAGTGAAACCATTGACGAGATCATGGCGGATAGCGCAAAGGTCGAAAAGGATGTTATATCTCTTGAGGATTATAACACAACGACAGAGAATGATGGCGGAGAGGAAGAGATGGACGAATGGCAAAATGCAAAGGATGGAATGATCTTCAAAACTCTCAAAGGCTCGACCTATACCGCATATATGCTTCTTGTAAATGACCCCGCAAGAGTTTTTGTGGGTGCTTCAAGCGATAATTTTTCAGGAAGCGAGAAGGGAAAAAATATTTTCGAGGCAACGAAGGTATATGGGGCTGTTGCGGCAATAAACGGCGGCGAATTTCCCGATAGCGGTGGAATCGGAACGGGAGCGCATCCCATCGGACTTACTTTTGCCGGTGGTAAATGCGTTTGGAATGACGGCACAAAGCGTACCTTTATCGGCTTTGACCAAAATAATAAGCTCGTCGTGCGTGAGGGAATGACAAAGGCTGAGGCTGAAGAGCTTGGTATCCGTGATGCTGTTTCATTCCAGACCGGAAATGTACTTATTTCATCAGACGGTGAAAATGTAACATTCTATTATGCCGAGGGAAATAACGGAACGGCTCAGAGAACCGCAATAGGACAGAGGGCAGACGGAACGGTCATTCTTCTTGTGACAGATGGAAGAAGCGCAAGCTCTCTCGGAGCAACTCATAATGATGTTATCGACATTATGGTCGAGCATGGGGCTGTTTCTGCCGCAATGCTTGACGGCGGTTCTTCAGCAATGATGTATTATGAGAATTATTATGAAAAATATGGTTATGATTATGATTCTCTCGACCAATATCAGAAAAAGGGACTTGTAAATAAATATAAGGCATTTACAAATCCGAGATATATGCCGACCTTCTTTATGGTTGCGCCCGAGGACGGAGGTACTGAATATGCAGAATGATGCTAAAAAAATGCCGAAATTCTATCTTGTCCTCATTATTTGCTGGGTGGTAGCCTTGGCTGTTCTTACTGCTGTGCTTTTTGTTGTGAGAGACTATCTTGCAGATTACGAGAGCGTTCAGCCGAAATATGTTGCGGATGAAGTTTTTGAAAAATATTTTGTTTCGGGTGATTATCTTTCGCTAATAAAGCATTCCTCGCTGAATGAAAGTAAGTTTGAAAGTGACGAGATGCTTGCTGAATATATTTCATCAATTACAGAGGGCAAGGAGCTTTCATACCATAATATTTCATCCGGAATGGATACCGATGTGTCAAAATATATCGTTAAATATACCGAGGGTGAAAAGGATATAAAGATTGCATCCTTTACTCTCTCTGTAAGTGATGAAAAAAGCGAAAAGGGCTTCAAAAAATATGAGCTTTCGGATTTTGAGCTTTTTTACCGTTCCGATATTTCGGTAAGGATCAAGGCGATAAAAGGGTCGGTGCCTTATATAAACGGTGTTATGCTTGATTCCTCATATATCACCGAGGATAATGTTCCCCATGAGACAAATGCCCATATGCCCGAGGGGGTTGAGGGGATCAAATTCACAATTTATGAGGTTGATTCTCTTATAAGCGCACCAAATGTCAAGGTTTGCGATGCCGAGGGGAATGAGATGGAGATCGAGCTTGCAAAGTCAGATGATCTCTATTATTATACAAAGCTCGTTTATGACGAGGTGCTTGAGGCAGAATACAGCGATTTTGTCATTGAAGCGGCAAAGAGCTTTGCTTCTTATATGCAGAATGATACGACACTTCAAAAGCTGAATCCCTATTTTGAAAAGGGAACAGAGCTTTATAAATCTATCAGATCCACTCTTCAGTGGGCGGTCATTGACCATGACAGCTATGATTTTGAGGACGTTGAGGCAAGTAATTTTTACCGCTATGATGAAAATACATTCTCTTGCCGAGTAAAGCTTACTCAGGTTCTCAAAAGAAAACGCCTTGAGGATTTCAGAGACACCATGGATGCAACATTTTATCTTCGAATGGTGGACGGTAAATACCTCATCTATGACAGAACAAATAACTGAGGGGAGAGCATAGAATGTTTGATGCATTAAATAATTTTGAGATCGGTTTGCTCGATGCAATTCAAAATCTCAGATGTGGATTTCTCGATGCGGTTTTGCCCGTGATAACAGCCTTTGCCGATCATGGACTTGGTTGGATCGCCGTGGCGGTGCTTCTTGTCCTTTTCAAAAAAACGAGGAAAACAGGACTTATGGCGGGCATGGCGCTTATAATCGGTCTTGTTCTCGTCAACATGATAATGAAACCGCTTTTCGGCAGAGTTCGCCCATATGATGTGAATGAGGCTATGCGTGCGCTTCTTCTGATTGCGCCTCTAGATGACGGCTCATTCCCGTCGGGACATACTCTTGCTTCCTTTGAGGTTGCAACTGTGCTTATGATAAGAGATAAGAGATTCGGAATCCCCGCTCTTGTTCTTGCGGTCCTCATTGCGTTTTCAAGGCTCTATCTCTATGTTCATTATCCCACCGATGTGCTTTGTGCGATAGTTCTCGGAATTATATTCGGCATTCTCGGTGTTATCATAGTTGATAAGGTGTGGAATGCTGTAGAAAGAAAGATAAAACAAAAATAATATGAAAAAAATTATTATTTTGCTTGCTTTGCTGCTTATCCTTTGCGGATGCGGAAAGCTTCAGGAACAGAATAAAAAGCCTTTGGTTCTCGAGGGGGATAAGAAGCATGGTGAGCTTGATATTTCCTTTCCCGAGCCATATCCTCCCGATGTGACGCTCAGCTTTGCAGGCTGCGGAGACAATATTATGTATTACGGCTCCAATCGCGATGCTAAAAAGAGTGCTGTTGAGGGCGGAAGGGAATATAATTATGCCCCGTTTTATGAGAATATAAAACATATTATAGAGGATGCTGATATTGCTTTTATAAATCAGGAAACTCCAATGGCGGGTGAGGACTTTGGCTATGACGATTATCCTCATTTCAACACTCCGAGAGATCTTGCATATGATCTTATCGAGACAGGCTTTGATGTTGTGAATCTTGCCACAAACCATATGCTGGATGCAGGCACGAGTGGTCTTGAGGAGACTATAAAATTCTGGAACACTCTGCCCGTTACCACCATCGGAGGCTATCTTAATGAGGAGGATTTCAATAATATCCGAATCGTTGAGATGGAAGAGATAAAAATTGCGTTTTTGTCCTTTACTTATAGTACAAACGGACTTAGGCTGAAGGCAGGTTCCGATATCGTCATTCCTTATGAGGATGAGACTGTCATTGCAGAACAGGTGAAGAAGGCAAATGAGCTTGCTGACCTTGTTTTTGTTTCGATGCATTGGGGTTCGGAATATAATTTCAAGCCAAATGCAACTCAAAAAAAGCTTGCGGGCATGATGGCGGAGCTTGGTGTTGATGTTATCATCGGACATCATCCTCATGTGCTTCAGCCTGTTGAGTGGATCGAGAGTGGCGGAAACAGAATGCTCTGCGTCTATTCTCTTGGAAATTTCGTAGCGGAGCAGCCTAATGACTACAATATGGTTGGCGGAATAATCACATTTGATATTGTGAGAAAGGATGGCGAGCTTTCCATCGAAAATCCGCTCCTTTTGCCAACGGTCTATTATTATAACCGCTCGTTCTATAAAAATTCCGTGCATCTGATGGAAAATTTCACGGAAGAGATGGCAAAAAGTCACGGTCTTATATATTATGGAAAAACTACCACTGTCGAGAAGCTCCGTTCATATGTGACAAAAACAGTTTCAGCCGAATTTTTACCCGACTATCTTAAATAATAAAAGGACTGCCTTTTGGCAGTCCTTTCGTTTTGCTTTCGAGGTTGATTGGATTTTCAAACAGTAATTTATCGGTGAGTGAAAACGAAATTTGTAGGGGCGATCATTGATCGCCCGAAAAAACAAACGGCGTAAAATAACGATATTTTGAGCTGTTTATGAGACGGGCGATCAATGATCGCCTCTACGGATTACGGCTTCGACAGTTCGCTAAATTACTGTTTATCCATGTAGAAAACTTTTGGGGAAAATGTTTTGTTTGCAATATATTTATAGTGCCTGCAAATAATTTATATTGACACGGGGGTGGTTTTGCAATATAATTATATTGATAGAGATTTTTCGACATAGAGGAGGAAAAAATGAATTTTAATTTTGAATATCACAAATCCCTTTCAGCTCTTCATGTGGGCTGCGAGAAACCGAGAGCATATTATATTCCATATCAGAGCGAAGAAAAGGCAAAGGAAGCAAATCGCTCAGCGAGTACAAACTTCATCTCACTTTGCGGAGATTGGGATTTTAAATACTATAATTCTGTCGCAGAAATTGATGATTTTTGTGCAGCGGACTTCAAAACGGATGGCTTTGACTCTCTGACTGTTCCTATGAGCTGGCAGGTTATGTACAAGAGAGGATATGACACTCCCAACTATATGAATGTAAATTATCCTTTCACAATGAATCCGCCCCATGTTCCCAATGACAATCCATGCGGTCTTTATGTTCGTTCCTTTAATGTTACCGAGAAGATGATAAAGGAAAAATCTCTCTATCTCAATTTTGAGGGAGTTGATTCCTGTTTCTATCTTTTTGTAAACGATAAATTTGCCGCTTATAGCCAGGTCAGCCATATGACAAGCGAGATCGACATTACGCCTTTTGTTTCAAAGGGTAAAAACACTCTAAAGGTGCTCGTTCTTAAATGGTGCGACGGTTCTTATCTTGAGGATCAGGATAAATTCCGTTACAGCGGAATTTTCCGTGAGGTATATCTTCTCATGAGAGATCCCATTCATATCGTTGATATTTATGCAAGACATGAGGTGGCAAAGTCGCTTGACAGAGCTGATATCGAGCTTACTCTAACCGCAAACGGTAAATGCGATGCAGTATATAAGCTCATTTCTCCCGCAGGTGAGGAGCTTTCCTCGGGTAAAATTGCTGTAAACAAAGAGGGAAAGGCTCTTATTTCGATAAATGATCCCGTTCTCTGGAATGATGAGGAGCCGAAGCTCAATGCTCTCATCATTTCATCGGGCACAGAGCATATCTGCCTCTATCTTGCCCTTAAGCGAATGGAAACTATAAACAGAGTTATCTATATCAACGGCAAAAAGGTCAAGGCAAAAGGCGTTAACCGCCATGACAGCGATCCTTACCTCGGTTCTGCAACCCCCATGGATCATATGCTCCGTGACCTTTACATAATGAAGCGTCATAATATAAACACCATCAGAACCAGCCATTATCCAAATGATCCAAGATTCCTTGAGCTTTGCGACAGGCTCGGATTTTATGTTGTTGACGAAACAGACCTTGAATGTCACGGAATGTGCTATACTTCCTGTGGCAGAAATCATTGGGATGATCTGACAAATTCGGATGAATGGACAGAAGCATATCTTGACAGAGCAGTAAGAATGTTTGAAAGAGATAAAAACCACGGATGCGTTATTATGTGGTCGCTGGGAAATGAAAGCGGAATCGGCAAAAATCAGAGAGTTATGGCTGATTATATCCATGGCAGAATGCCCGGAAGCTATATCCACTGTGAGGATATGAGCCGTAGAATTGTCCGTCAGAATGATTCTTTACTTAATTCTGATGAGATTGGTACAGACTTTATAGATATCGACAGCCGTATGTATCCCACATACGAGGAAATGAAAAACGATCATATTGAGCGCAAGGGTAATGATCTGCCGTTCTATCTTTGTGAATATTCTCATGCAATGGGCAATGGCCCCGGTGATTTCAAGATGTATTGGGATTATATATATAAAACCGACTGCTTCTTTGGGGGCTGCGTTTGGGAATTTACCGACCATTCCGTTGCAACTGGGGATAATAAATATGCAGAGCCACATTATGTTTACGGCGGAGATTTCGGTGATTTTTCAACCGATGGAAATTTCTGCGTTGACGGTCTTGTTTATCCCGATAGAAGAGTGCATAGCGGACTTGTGGAGCTTAAGCAGGTGATAAAGCCATTTGAGGTCACAAATTATGCGGACAGTAAGCTTCAGATAAAAAATCTCAGATTCTTCAAAACTCTTGAGGACCTCGATCTTTTCTGGAAGGTCACAAGAAACGGAAAGACGATAAATGAGGGCAGAATTGCGTCTCTCAATATAGCGCCTCAGACACGCAGAACATATTCTCTTCCAATTGATTCTGTAGAGCCTGATGGATATACATATCTTGATATTTCCGTAAGACAGAACAAATCAACTGAATGGGCAGATGCAGGATATGAGATCGGTTTCCATCAGATAGCACTCTGCGAGGAGCATAAGGGCTGTGCGGAAAAACGCATTTCCGATGTTGTTTTCACCGAGATGGATGAAAAGGAGATAAAGGTAAATGCCGGTGATGCGGTCTATACTGTAAACCGCTCAAGCGGACTTATCACCTCGATAAAGGCATCCGGCAGAGAGCTTCTTTCTTCACCTATGCGCCCCACAGTATGGCGTGCTCCCACGGATAACGACAGAAATATCAAGCATGATTGGATGGCAAAGGGATATGACAGGGCTGTTACCTTCTGCCATTATGTGAAGCTTAAGGGAAATGATGAAAATCCGCAGATCGAGGCATTTCTGTCTCTTGGCGCTCCTGCAAGAGAAGTAATACTTGAGGCAAGAGTTATATATAGCTTTAGCGCAGAGGCGGGCGTTAAGATTGATATGGAAGTTAAGGTAAACGAGAACGCTATTCACCTTCCAAGGTTCGGACTTGAGTTTATTATGCCCGAGGACACGGAAAAGCTGAAATATTTCGGCAGAGGAGACCTTGAAAGTTATATTGATAAGCGTCATGCCTCCAAGATTGGAGTATATTCAACCGATATCAATAAGCATTTTGAGCATTATATTCGCCCGCAGGAGAATATGGCTCATGCAGATACGAAATGGACGATGGTCTATTCCTATGCGGGACACGGACTTCTTGCGGCAAAGACAGAAGGAGGCAAGGATATCAGTTTCAATGCTTCCCATTATACTCCAAAGCAGCTTACCGAAACGGCACATGATTTCGAGCTTGTTCCGATGAAGGAGACCTGTGTCAATATCGACTACCGTCAGGACGGAATCGGCTCAAATTCTTGCGGCGGACCGCTCACAAAGGAGTTCCAATTCAATGAAAAGGAATTTGTTTTCTCATTCCGTATCGTACCTGTCTTTGCGGAAAACATTGACCCCTTCGATTATACCGATATATAAAACCAAGGGAGCGACCGGTGGTCGCTCCCTTAATTTCGTTAAACAGTAATTTGTCGAACTGTCAGATAGCGGTGAAATCATCCTTTAGCGTTCATAGATCCTTCACTTCGTTCAGGATGACTTGTGAGGAGATTGATGACAAGTTTTCTACATAGAATTCTCATAAATTCCATGTAGAAACACAGATAAACAACAATAAAAATTACCTTTTTCGAAGTTTTGATCGACCTTTTTTAAAAGGTCGCGCGAGCCGACGGCGGCGTCGGTCGCCTCCGCAGAGGCGAAACTCCCTCACCGACAAATTACTGTTTGAAATCAATAAATGTCACAGCAAAATTCTGATTAATCCGAGCTTTTTTTAAATCTTATATAAAGGCGCAGAAGTGCTTTGCCGTTAAATGGAATGAGGGGATAAAGATATGCTCTTTTTCCGTTGACGGTTTTGTTTGTTGCGATCAGAATTATTGCAAGAATTATTCCTGCGGCAAATCCGTAAAAATTGAAAATTGCCGTGAGCACGAGGATTATAATTCGCAAAAATTTGAAGGCATATCCAAGCTCGTAGCTTGTCTGAGTAAAGGTTGCGATTGAAACATAAGCCATATAGAGAATGACCTCGGGAATGAGCCAACCGATGCCGACAGCAAAATCACCGAGAATAAGTCCGCCCACAATTGAAAGTGAATTTGAGAGCATACTCGGAGTATTCATTGATGCAAGCTTCAGCCCGTCAAGAATAAATTCAACAAGTAAAAGCTGGGCGATGATTGGTATTTTTGCTTGCGATGTGGGCAGAACAAAGAGAAGCCAATCGGGTACTATGGCAGGATTTTGGATGAAAAGATACCAGACGGGAATCAGAAAAAGCGTTGACCAGAAAACGATATGGCGCACAAGACGCAGATAGCTTCCGGTAAGCGGCGGAAAATAAAAATCGTTTGTCTCCTGCATAAAATCGAAAATTGAGGTGGGCAATATCATTGCTTCGGGGGAGTTATCACAGAGTAGAATTATGCTTCCTTCAAGCAACTGTGCCGAGGCAACATCTGGTCTTTCGGTATTTCGTATTTTTGGGAAAGGATTGAACCAGCCATGAGGGATAAGACATTCGGCAAGTGACTGATGCCCGAGAGAAAGAGCACCTGTTTTTATGCTTTTCAGCTTTTCCTTAATAAAATCCACATATTTTGCATCGGCTTTTCCGTTCATATAACAAATGACAACATCTGTTCTTGAGCTTTTGCCAATGCTGACATATGACATGGTAAGGGAGGTATCTCTTATTCTGCGGCGGATAAGTGCAGTGTTTGAGATCAGTGTTTCAACAAAACCGTCTCTTGAGCCTCTCATAACACGGTCATTTTCAGGCTCGTCAGTACCCCTTGCGGGATATGAACGGGAATCAATGAGGAGCGCTTTATCCTCAAAGCTGCTTCCTATCATAAGGGTTGCACCGCTGAGCACCATTCCGATCATCGTGTCAAGATCCTCGCAAACCTCCGCCTCCACATAGGGAAGATTTGTTTTCAGAAACTCATCGGCGCAATCCGGAGAGGGAGTACCGATGGTTTTGAGTGATACAAAATGTGTCATCAGCTTTCCCATTACCGTGTCCTTGACGAATCCGTCGATATAATACAGTGTAAGCTCGTCATTTCCGATCTTCATGATCTTTTTCAGCAAATCAAAGCTTTCATCTGTGCGCAGCGTTTTATCAAGATATGATACATTTTCTCTGTAAAATTTACTGAGCCTTCGCATATGTTTTCTACCTCACAAAAATTGATTATGCTGTTATTCTTTACCGAAATTATCATTTTAATACCCCAAAAAGCGGTATATTTGTCCCTAAGGCTTAATAAATTTAAATAGGTACTTTACGAAAAGTCAGAAAGGTGGTATAATTTATGAAGAAGGTATTTTTTGCTGCGCTTTTGATGGCGCTCGGTGTTTTGCTCACGGTAGCTCCCTCGGCACTTGAGCGGGGAACTGTTTCTCACGGACTTGCGGTGCTTGCAAGAGGAACGGATATGGCAAAAACAGCTCTTGTTGGGAAGGATATAAGCTTAACGAGAGAAGATTTCTGTAGGGCGCTTAATCTCAAAAGCGTCGAAAAGCTTACGATAGTAAGCACTCCTGCTCCCGAGGATGGAAGCCTCATGGTCGGAAGGACTTCTGTTACCAGCGGTCAGGAGATATCCGGGGGGAATCTTGATCTTTTGACATTTGTTCCCAATTCTCCTGAAATAAAGCAAAGCTCATTTGAGTTTTCTGTTCATGAGGGCTATTCCATAAAATGCAATCTATATTTTGTGGAAAAAACTAATTACAGCCCAACGGTCAGCCTCGCATCTGAAAGTGCTCTTGCCAAGAGTACACACGATATGGTTTCGAGGATGGGAAGGCTCAGTGCATATGACCCCGAGGGTGATTCCTTTGTTTATGAGGTGGTCTCATATCCAAAAAACGGCTCTGTTGTAATGATCAGCAGGGAAGAGGGCCGTTATGTTTATACGCCCCGTGAGGATTTTTCGGGAAGCGATAGCTTCACTTATGTTGCCAGGGATATTTACGGCAATTATTCATCCTCTGCCACAGTTACTTTTGATGTCAAGGCGCGCCGTTCGTCCGCTGCATTTGGGGATATAGACGATTGCAATATTTATAACGCGGCTCTTACCATGGCTGAAAACGGACTTATGACAGGCTCGGAGATTGACGGAGTTATCTATTTCGCCCCCGATCAAGGAATATCAAGAGCTGAATTTCTTGCGCTGGCTATGAAATCGGTGGGAATAAACGATCCCGGAAAGATTGAAAAAACCGTTTTTGCAGATGATGACGATATTCCGGGTGAATATAAGGGGTATGTTGCATCGGCTTACGAGCTTGGATTTATAAGCGGTACGGAGGCAGAAAACGGTGACCTTTGCTTTATGCCCAATTCCGGCATAACAAGAGCAGAGGCAGCTGTTATGCTGAAATCGGTGCTCGGAGCAGATAAAACAAATGAAAAGAGTGTTATTTTGCCTGTGTTTGCAGATAGCGGTGATCTTCCTTTTTGGGCGAGCGACGCTATTTACAGCATGAATTCACTCGGTGTATTCCATATGATAGAGGGTTATGCTGCTCCAAGCGCACTTGTAACAAGAGGGGATGCAGCGCAAATGCTTGAGGCTGTAATAAATATTTTTGGATAAAGGAAATAATAAAATGGAAATGAACAAAAAAGAGATCGAAAAGAAATTTCTTATAAGATATCCTTCCGAAGAGGTGCTTTCTCTGATAGATGAAAAAAAGAGAAGCAGGATAATTCAGACCTATCTTCTTTCGGAGGAGGGGATCACTGCAAGGATCAGAATGAGAGAGTATTTTGATCATGTAAAATATACAAAAACCGAGAAAAAGAGGATCAGCAATATAAGCTGCTTTGAGGACGAGCGAGAGCTTGGCGAAAGTGAATATCAAAATGAGCTTGAAGCGGCAGATCCCAAAAGAAATCCGATCGAAAAGGAAAGGCTTTTGCTTGATTTCGGAGGACACATCTTTGAAATTGACTTGTATCCCTTTTGGAAAGATCGTGCAATTATGGAAATTGAGCTTTCCGAGGAGACGGAAGCATTCGATCTCCCACCGTTTATCGAAATTATAAAGGATGTTACAGAGGATAAGCGATACAAAAACGCAAAACTCGCCCTTGATATCCCATATGACGAAATATAATAAAGAGGCTGATTTTTCAGCCTCTTTTCATTGATGTGTGCTGATAAACAGTAATTTGTCGGTGCGTGAAAACAAAATTTGTAGGGGCGATCATTGATCGCCCGAAAAAACAAACGGCGTAAAATAACGATATTTTGAGCTGTTTATGAGACGGGCGATCAATGATCGCCCCTACGGATTACGGCTTCGACTGTTCGCTAAATTCCTGTTTATATTATAAAATTTTCTCTTGAAGCAAATATTTATAGAATTTTTTCAGTCTCTTCAGCAAATCTGACGGTTGCCATGGCATCTGCGGCATAGTAGTCTGCACCGATCATTTTTGCATATTCCTCTGTAAGAACCGCTCCTCCGACGACGATCTTTGTCATAGGTGAGGTTTTTCTTATCAGCTTGATGGTTTCCTCCATTGCGGGGACGGTTGTTGTCATGAGTGCGCTGAGCCCGACCATTGGAGCATCAAGCTCCTTAACCTTTTCCGCAATCACATCTGGCGGAACATCCTTTCCCATATCGGTAACATCAAACCCATAGTTTTCAAGAAGAAGTCTCACGATGTTTTTTCCGATGTCGTGAATATCTCCATGAACAGTGGCGATAACAAAACGACTTCTCGCCTTCTTTCTTTCGCCACCCTCGGAGAGCATTTTCCTGTTTATCTGCTCAAAGGCTGCCTTTGCCGCCTCCGCACTCATAAGAAGCTGGGGAAGATATACCTTCTTTTCTTCAAAGCCTTTTCCAACAATGTCAAGAGCAGGTATAATTTCATTCGATACTATTTCCATTCCGTCTTTCTCTCGGAGAGCTTCCTCTGTGAGAGCGCCTGCCTTTTCCGAAAGCCCTTTTATAATGGCTTCTTTCAGCGGTTCTGTATCTTTTGTTTCTTCCTTTGATTTTTCGTTTGTGGCAGAGGTTGTTATCACATATTTTTCGGAAAACTCAATATAATCTGCAAAGTTTTCGTCCATTCCATGGAGTGCTCTGTGGGCATAGTAGGTTCTCATCATATCTACTGAATATGGATTCATAATAGCTGCAGAAAGACCATGACAAAGTGCTTCGGCAAAGAAAACGCTGTTTATTGCGTCTCTCGATGGCAGACCAAATGAAACATTCGAGATTCCGAGTGATGTTCTGAACCCGTTTTCATTTAGCAGCTTCAGCGCACCGAGCGTTGCTTTTGCAGCTCCGGGATCTGCACTTATTGCCATTGCAAGAGTGTCGAAGATAAGATCCTTTTTTTCGATTCCATATTTTTTCGCTTCATTATATATCTTTTCTGCAATGGCAAATCTGCCCTCTGCTGTACTTGGAATGCCGTTTTCATCAAGCGTCAGACAGATAACTGCGCCGCCGTATTTTTTTGCAAGAGGAAAGATTGAATCCATGCTTTCCTTTTTGCCGTTTACGGAATTTATCATCGCTTTTCCGTTATAGATACGGAGAGCTTTTTCCATAGAGACGGGATCTGCAGTGTCGATCTGAAGCGGAAGGTCGATTATTGCCTGAAGCTCCTTTGTGGCATTTATAAGCATTTGGCATTCGTCAATTTCGGGAAGTCCGACATTGACATCAAGAATATGAACGCCAAGCTCCTTTTGCTTTATTCCCTCTTCAAGAATATAGTTTATATCATTTTCAACAAGTGCCTGCTTGAAGCGCTTTTTGCCTGTGGGATTTATTCTTTCACCTATAAGAATGGGCATATTCCCGATATCAACGGCATGAGTATAGGATGAGACACAGCAGAAATCCTTTTCTTTGATCGGGATCGGTTTTATATCCTTGCATTTCTCTGTGAGCATTGATATATGTTCGGGAGTCGTGCCACAGCAACCGCCCGCAAGTCTGACTCCGTCACTGACAATAGAAGAAACGATATCGGCAAAAATATCGGGTGTGATATCGTAAACTGTTTTTCCGTCCTTTACTTGCGGAAGTCCAGCATTTGGCTTCATAAGAACGGGTACTGATGCTCTTTCAAGATATTTTTTCACTATTGGTGCGAGCTTGTCGGGGCCAAGTGAGCAGTTTACGCCAATGGCATCAGCTCCTATTCCCTCGAGCATTGCCACCATTGCCTCGGGAGAAGCTCCGGTCATCAGCTTTCCGTCAGTTCCATAGGCGTTGGAAACGAAAACGGGCAGGGAAGAGCATTCCTTTGCTGCAAGAAGTGCGGCTTTTGTTTCATAGCTGTCATTCATTGTTTCGATAAAGATGAGGTCAACACCGTTTTTGTCACCAAGCCTTACCACCTCGGAAAAGGCAGAGACCGCATCCTCAAAATCAAGCTCCCCATAGGGGCGGAGGAGCTTTCCGAGAGGACCTATATCGAGTGCAATAAATTTTTCTCCCTTATTTGTGCTTTTTTCTCTTGCTGTTTTTGCATTTTTTACAGCCTGCGAAATTATTGCTTCAAGCTCTTTGGGGGCGAATTTCAATGGATTTGCTCCAAAGGTGTTGGTGCTTACGATATTGCTTCCCGCATCATAATAAGCTTTATGTATCTCGACGATAAGTTCGGGATGACTTAAATTAAGCCTTTCGGGAAGCTCGTCAGAGCCGCCCATAGCACTCTGGAGCATGGTGCCCATTCCGCCATCAAGAAATGTGACATTATTATTTATATATTCTAAAACATTCATGATTTTTTTGCCTTTCTTTTGAATTTTTCTCTGTATTCAGTGGGGGTAGCGTCATAATACTTTTTAAATGTTTTCATAAAGTGTACCTCGTCACTGTATCCTGAAAGCTCTGCGATCCTTTTGATCTGCATATCACCCTCAAGAAGTAGCTTTGAGGCATACTGCATTCTGATCTGTATGAGATAACGAAGCGGTGTCACACCATATTCGTTTTTGAACACTTTGCATAAGGACGAATGGCTGACATAAAGCAGACTGCAAATAGCTTCTACCGAAAGATCGCTTCTCATGAAATTGGTTTCAAGAAAATTTGCCGCCTCGTCTGCACAGTTTTTTGTTATTTGCTCTGTTGTGGCATTTGCACTCATTGCTCCAACAATTGAAAAGAAAGCAGCCTTTGCTTTATATTCGTTTATTTTTCCTTTTTCTGCATCGGAAAGCAGTTCAAGAAGAATATATTCAGCTTTTTTATGTTCTTTCAGTGGCAGAACCGAGGTGCCCTCGCAAAATCCCATTGATTTTCCGATTTGCTCGGCTTGGTTGCCGTTGAAAGAGAACCATATATATTTCCATTTGTTATCCTCATCGGGATAATACATAACATCTTCATCCGTTGAAATAAAAAACAGTTGCTTTTTTTCAACATGAAATTCATTATTATCTATGAAAAGCTTGCCGCTTCCCTCAAAAACATAGTGGATACTATAATTCCTTTTGCGATGAACCCACTTTATAGGCTTGATATGTTCAAGGTCGTTATATCCGATGTCGACAACAAATATATCCGAATCATTATTGAAAGGGAATTTTTTCACAAGCTCAGCTCGGCTGTTAAGATCAAATGACATTTTTATGCCTCCTATAAGAGTTACATATATTATAACATAGAATTGCAAAAAAATACAGTTATTTTTGCAAAAAAAAACATTTACTTTTTTTATTATGTGAGTTATAATGTAAATAAAGTAAAAAAAGCGAAAAAAGGAGAATAAATTATGGAAAAAATCAGACTTGGTATCATAGGCCTCGGTCAGAGAGGATACGGACTTTTAAAGGATAATATCGTCAAGCTTCAGGAATATTATAATGTAACCGCTCTTTGCGATGTCTATGAGGACAGAATTGAGCAGGCGTCCAAAACCGTTGTTGAAAACGGAATGGAAAAGCCCTTCGGCACGACCGATTATAATGAGCTTCTCATGCGTGATGACGTTGATGCGGTCCTTATTTCCTGCGCTTGGGAATATCATGTTCCCGTTGCCTGTGCGGCAATGAAGGCGGGAAAGGCTGTTGCCCTTGAGGTTGGAGGGGCATATAGCGTTGAGGATTGCTTCCTTCTCGTAAATACCTGGGAGGAAACAAAGGTTCCCTTTATGTTCATGGAAAACTGCTGCTATGATAAATATGAGCTTCTTGCAACATCAATGGCAAGAAAGGGAGTTTTTGGTGAGATCGTTCATTGCTCGGGATCATATTCTCACGATCTGCGCGAGGAGGTTACAAGGGGTAAGGAAAACCGTCATTACCGTCTTCGCAATTATCTTAACCGCAATTGCGAGAATTATCCCACACATGAGCTTGGTCCCATTGCAAAGCTTCTTGATATCAACAGAGGAAACAGAATGGTTTCTCTTGTTTCTGTTGCATCAAAGTCATGCGGTATGGAGGCTTATGTCGAAAAGCATAAGGATACCATGAATCCCGAGCTTATCGGTGTTGATTTCAAGCAGGGCGATATTGTTCATACGATAATTACTTGCGCAGGCGGCGAGACCATCCTTCTCAAGCTCGACACAAGCCTTCCCAGATACTATTCCCGTGATTTCACGGTGAGAGGAACCGAGGGTTTCTATGAGCAGGCTCCCAATATTGTTTTCCTTGAAAAGGATGTCGATCACACGATTTTCGAGTCTACTACCTCAGTAGTTAAGCACTTGAACAACGGCAAGGAATACGAAGAGAAATATCTGCCCGATATTTGGAAGAATATCACCGAGGAGCAGATAAAGAGCGGACACGGCGGAATGGACTCCATTGAGTTTATCGAGTTTGCAAAGGCTTATCTTGCAGGCGAGGAGATGCCCATCGATGTTTACGATGCGGCTTCTTGGATGGTTATTTCCGTACTTTCGGAAAAATCCATCGCTCAGGGTGGTGCTCCCATGGATATTCCGGACTTTACAGGCGGAAAGTGGACTATGAGGGAAAGACGAGACGTTGTTCCTATGTGATCGTCTTCGGAAAACATAGTTTTTTGCCTTGTTTTAAGGAAAAAAAGATTTTTTCAAAAATATTCAAATTTTTTTGAAAAACCCCTTGATTTTTTGTTCGAGATGGTGTATAATGTACTTGTTATAATTGTATCTTGTGGTAAAGATGCGGGATATTGTTATATTTAGTAATTTTTGACCATTGGTTTCGTTCTTAAGAATCGAAGGAGGAGGAGTCATGAAGAATTACGTTTCACCCAGAATGGAGCTTGTAGTAGTTAATATCACCGATGTAATCACTGCTTCGAACGAAGAGTTGATGAAGATTGGCGATAACGAATTTAGTGCAAGCAGTATCTTTTCGTAAGATAATAAAAAGCCGCCAAGGACGCTTGGCGGTTTTTTATTGATACAAGGAAAAAGGAGGTGCAATTTATGAAGGTTTTAAGAGGGATATACAGCTTTTTGTTGTTTTTTGTTTTAATATTTTCTTTTTCGATTTGTTTATCGGCTTCGGAGAATGCAACATTTATGCGAAGCGAGCTTTATACATCTTCTGAATATGAAGAACTTAATGATTTAGGTTTTTCCGTTATTGCACGCACCTCGTTTTTTTCATGGAAGGATCAAAATGGGGCTTCACCCAAAATGAAGCAGGAGAGGGCTCTTCCTGCCTATGTTCTTTTGTTATCGTCCGAAAACTGTATTGCCGAGCTTTCTTCATCACTTGATGAACCTCTTGATGCTTATGATTTCAGAAATTTGAATTTTGCTGTCAGGATAAAAGACGAAGATGGTACACTTAGTGGATGCAAGATCATTCTTACTCTTTTTTCGGGAGAACACAAGCTTGAGATCAATGCGGATATTTCTTTCGGAATATGGAATGTTGTTTCCTTTGATGTGTCACACTGGAGGTATAGAAAAAGCATTACCGGTATGACACTTGCATTTGTAGGCTCGGACAGTTCATTGCCTCTTGACGGGATCGAGATATCAGGTCCTTATGTAAGGGAAAGCGAAAGACCGAAAATGAGTAATTTTATGTCTGCAGGTCTCAGTGCTCTCGGAACAGAGCTTGAAATTGTGGATAAAGGCAGTGAAAATGAGTCTTTGCGAATATATCTTAATTCTCAAAGAGTAAATATCAGCGGTGTTGCGGCTCCGATATATACCGCACATGAGAGCAATTCCGTCAAAATCACTCTGACAAACAATTCGATGCTGAATAGCTTTGTCTTTTCATACGATTTATATGACCCGGAAAACGGAAGATATTCTTCGGTAACAAAGAATGTATCAATCGAGCCTTTTTCGGAAAACTCTGTTTGCTATATAAATACGGGCGATGTTAGTATGATATCGGATTTTTCGATAATACTCGACAGTGCAGCACAGGGAGTATTTACTATTCATTCGATCTCTCCCGTCAGGCTTTATGAGGGGTATAACGGAAATGTCTTTGGAGAAATCGTCGCCTGCAAAAAGGATCAGACAGGGAAAAATCTACTGATCGAGGGCAATGTTTATCATAATTATCTCACATCTCACAATGATCACACTTTGCTCTGTTACATGCTTTCTCCGGACGAGAGCCTTGAAGATGCTATAGAGAGCGGAAAAGCTCCTGTAGGCGAGCTTAAAATGTCCTCAAGATTCTTGTTTGAAATAAAGCTTTCCACACTTGGCGAATATGCCATGGTGTCAAAATATGCAGTGGCTTCAAGATCAAGCGAAGGGGAAATAACTCAGCTTTTTGCACCGGTCAGCACCATGTCCTCGTTTTCAACCCCTGAAGGTGAAAATGGAAGTGCAAACATTAAAGGAATAGAATATGAGGATGTTTCGATGGCTGTTGATTGCGGTGTCGGATATGCGATAGTGGATGTATTGCTTGATAAGCTTGTAAGAAACGGACATAGCGGTCATCTCTATTCTACGGGTAAGGATTTTATTTATTTCGATGCCGATTATGTTTCATCCCTTGATAAAAAAGTGAAGAATCTTCATGCATCGGGCTGTAAGGTTTATTTAAGACTTCTGATTTCAAAGGATGCAGACAGAAGTCTTTTACCGTATGCTGCAGCGACAGAAATAAATCATGCTCTTTATCTTTCTGTTGATATTGAAGGAGAGGATGCAAAAAGACATTTTTACGGTGCTGTGGACTTTCTTTCCTCCAGATATTCAAAAATATCAAACGGCAAAATAACAGGTTTTGTACTTGGAAAAAGCGTTGACAGACCCGAGCTTTATAACGGATCTCCGAGAGTGGAAATCGTGGAATATACAAAAATGCTGGCAGAAGCTTTTGAACTTATGGCGCGATGTGCCGCCGAATCGCTTGACAAGCCCGAGGTGATATTACCTGTTTCCGATATAAAAAACGGTATTCTCGGATTTGATTCGGAACAGCTTCTTGTGTCGTTTTGCAGATATATCGAGGAGGGCGGGGGACTTGATTTTTCGCTGATGCTTGAGGGAACCGAAAATTACGGTCTAACAAATGAGAACAAGGATTATCATTCTTTTGTCAGCTTTGAAAAAATGCTGAAGAATATCTCTTTTGCAAGTAAAAATGCACCCGACTCATATATTTATCTGTTTTCTCCCACAGATAGGATTTCTGAAACGGATCTTACGGTCTGCTATGCTTATGCATATTATAATGTTATGTTTTCGGAGAATGTCTCAGCTCTCGTTCTATCCCTTGATGAGAATAATGGCGGAAGAGAGATTATTAACGCTCTTTCTCATATGATCAAATATATAGATACAGAAAAAAACAAAAACGGTGAGCTTTGCCGCCCCGCTCTTGAGGCTTTTTCTGTGAACGGCTGGTATGAGCTGATAACGGGGTATGATGAAGGGCTTATTGAATATAGAGTTTTTAAGGAAGCAAAAGCTCTTTATAGTCTTCCGGAAAATATTAAGGGCAGATATTCGCTTTGGGATTTTTCTTCTGCCTTTGGAAACCAGGATTGGTTTGAGGGGAACGGTTGTGCTTCGGTACATATTGACTCCACATCTATCGGAGATAGGGCTCTTTGTGCAGTTATGGACGGAGAAAACGAATATTCCGATATTGTCTATAAATACGAATTTTTCGATGATATTTTGCTTATGCCGTATCTGGGATTCGATATTTTTATAGATGATGACAGCGGTGCTCTTTATGAGATCTCGGTAACTCTTGGCGGCGACGGTAACAGGATCGAAAGCAATTGTGCGCTTAAAGGCGGAGAAAAAAAGGAAATAATTGTTGATACAAGTCTGTCGGGCGAAATGAAAAGGTTGGATTATATCCGCATAAGCATTAGAGCAATAAACGAAGAAAAAGAGGGATCATACAAGCTCTATCTTCATTCTGTAAATGCTTATAGTGACAAAATGGGGGATAGCGATCTTAAGAGCGCTGTTGAGCGCACAAGAGCACTTGCAAGGAATCTGTCTGTTACGACCTCCGCAAAGGAGTCTGTCGAGCCGAAATATGAATTCATCATTGCAATAGCGGTTATTATCGTTATCGGTGTTGCGATGGTCGGATTTTACGAAAGAAAACAGAGGTGAGGCTGATGATAAGAACTGTTAACGGTGATATTTTTCCGGAGAAGAAATGTAATATGCTTATCCATGAGCATATAATGTGTGTCTCCAATGATATGCTTGCGGCATTTGGCAGGAAGTGGCTTGATAAGGATAAGCTTTGTTCATATTCTGCAGAAATACTTCGCTCTGTAAAGGAAAAATACAGCGTTGGTATATATGTTGACGGAACATCTATTGATTTGGGACGTGATATCAGAGTGCTGAAAAGAGTTTCGGATGAATCCGGAATGCCAATTGTTGCATCTACAGGTTTTTACTATTTTCCCGATCAATTTACAATGAAAAGGGAGGCTGAAGAGCTTTCGGAATGGCTTCTCTATGAATGTGATAGTGGAATTGAGGGCACAGATATTCGTCCCGGCGTTCTTAAATGCGCAACAGAGGAGCGTGTTGATGCCGATAATGCTGTAAGACTCGGAGCAATAGGAATTACACAGGCGAAAACAGGACTTCCGATCTATGCTCATTGCCGTCATCTTGATAATACTGCTCATGAGCAACTTGATATTCTGATATCAAAGGGAGCAGATCCACAAAAAATCGTTATAGGACATGCTTCAAGCAGGCTTTGCCCCGACTATCTTGAAGGAATTCTTAAACGTGGTTGTTATATTTCCATCGATCAAAGCTATGAAACCGAAAAAGAAAGTGAATGTATTTCCGAGCTTTGCAGGCGAGGATATGCAGGACAGATAATGTTTTCATGTGACAGACCGATATATAATGATTTCAGATCTCGCGGTGATACAGGTGAGGATTTTGATATGAGAATACACGTTGAGCGATACGGTTATCCTTTTGTATCGCTTTTGCCTGCGCTTCTTGCTGCAGGGGTCAGCGTTGAGGATTGCAATATCATGTATAAGGAAAATCCGCTGAAATTTCTCAGCATATAATACCGAAGGAAGGCGATTTTTTGACAGCAATAAGGAAGCTGTTTATAAGGAAAAAAAGCGATGTTGATATGACCGAGGGAAGCATTGCGGCAAATATAATTATGTTTGCGCTTCCGCTTCTGGCAGGCAATCTTTTTCAGCAGCTTTATAATATGGTCGATACCCTTGTCATCGGACATTTCGGTGAATCTGGGGAATATGCGGCAGTTGGCAGCATTGCGCCGATAATAAATATTCTGATTGGACTTTTTATGGGACTTTCAAGCGGTGCAGGTGTTGTAATTTCCCAATATTACGGAGCAAAAAAAGAGGATAAGGTGCATGATTCGGTGCATACTTCTATAGCAATGACGGTTATTCTCGGAATTATTTTTACTGTCGTTGGTGTTTTGATGGCTCCGCTCTTTCTTGATATTATGCTTGAAAACGAGAGTGACGACGGTGTATTTAATTATGCGAAGCAGTATCTGACAATATATTTTTCGGGCGTTATGGGACTTATGGTCTATAATATGTGTTCCGGAATTATGAGAGCAGTGGGCGATAGCAGCAGACCGTTTTATTTTCTCGTTATCTCAAGCGTTGTCAATATTGTGCTTGACCTTCTTTTTGTTGCAACCTTTAAGATGGGAGTTGTGGGTGTTGCACTTGCAACCGTGATTGCACAATGGATTTCGGCAATACTCGCATTTATAACTCTTATGCGTGAAAAGAATTGTGTCAGGATCATGCTAAAGGATATAAGGATACATACAAAGCTTTTGGGAAAGATAGTAAAGGTTGGAATCCCCGCTGCAATTCAAATGGCGCTGACATCGTTTTCCAATATGTTTGTTCAGGCATATGTTGCGGGGGCAAACGGAGCTCAAGTGGTGAACCTTGGGGCATGGACATCCTATTCAAAGATCGATGCATTCCTTTTCTTGCCGACCCAGTCAATTTCTCTTTCCGCAACCACCTTTGTTGCCCAGAATCTGGGAATAAATAATGTGAAAAGAGCCAAAAAAGGCGTTAAGATCTCCGTTGGACTTTCAGCCTGTACAACAGCAGTTTGTATCATCATCGTTATGATCTTTGCACCGTTTTTCGCTTCGCTTTTCAAGAACGATGACGAAAACATCGTGTTGCTTGCAACAACGCTCCTCAGATATATATCGCCTTTTTATATTTGCACTTGTGTAAATCAGATATTTTCTGCGGTTATGCGAGGAGCAGGCGACAGTAAGGCCCCGATGATAATTATGCTTACCTCATTTGTGGGCATGAGACAGATATATCTTTACATTATGTCGAATTATATATCAAATAACCTTTTGCCAATTGGAATGGGATATCCCTTCGGCTGGATATCCTGTGCCCTTATTACATTGATTTATTATAAATTCTTTTTCAATTTCACATCAAATAAGATCGTCGAGGACGATGCACCGGCGGAAGAATAAAATGTGGTTGATTCACTTTTTAGTGGATCAACCTTTTATTATTGAACAAAAAGAAACCGCTCCGCATAAGCGGAGCGGTGGATGTTTATTCACATAAATACAATATCATTTTTTTAATTATTATAAAGGTTGACAATTTTTTTGTTCAGTTTTTCAGCATATTTCATTGCATTATATGCACCGCCGATATTGCGCTCTACATAAACAATCACAAGGTTTGATTGCTCAATCATCTACCGATTTTTTAGCGTTATTGCTGATTTGGAATGTGAGCCATGCAGACATTCGGGAATTATGATGCTGTCGTAAATTTCTCGATGTCCAAATAGAGAAACAGTAAAAATATTTATAATATTCTTCACCCTCTCCGCTACTAAAGGCACAAAATTCGGCTAATTAATATTTATAGTATATCATGATCCGAAAAAAATATCAATAGTCTATAGAAATTTTGTTTGAATATTTATAGACTATACATAGTAAAATAACGGTTAGGATATTTATGAGTGATATTGCAAAGATTTTGGGTCAGCGAATAAGAAATTACAGGTTGGCAAAGGGGCTTAGTCAAGAAAAGCTTGCGGAGCTTTCCGGTTGCCATCCCACATATATTGGACAAATTGAACGCGGTGAAAAAAATGCTACGATCGAAAGCATAGAAAAGATTGCCTCAGCTTTGAATGTTTCATTATCAAAATTGTTTGAAGTTTTGGGCTGTCAAGATGACGGACTACGCAACATTCCTTTTGAATGCTACGAATTTCTTTCTGCAAAAACGAAAGAAGAGCAGGAACACATTTACCGCATCCTGCTTGAAATGGACAAATATAAAAAGAATTAAAAAAAGCTATCATTAAGTGATAGCTTTTTTTGCAAAAAAGAAACCGCTCCGCATAAGCGGAGCGGTGGATGATCAATTTGTATATAGTCCCGAAAAGACAATATTACTTACTGATTAGCCGTTTCTTCTTGCATCAAAGCAAGCCTTGCAGTAGACAGGTCTGTCACTTGTGGGCTGGAAGTTTACCTTAGCCTCACCGCCGCACTCAGCGCAAACGGTTGTGAAAACTTCTCTGGGAGCTCTGTCAGCATTCTTTCTTGCATCGCGGCAAGCCTTGCAGCACTTAGGCTTATTTACAAAGCCCTTTTCCTTGTAGAACTGCTTTTCGCCTGCTGTGAAAACAAATTCGTTGCCACATTCCTTGCAGACCAGAGTTTCGTCTTCGAAAACTTCCTCTTCCACTACTACATTCTCTTCTTCGTACATTGTCTTTTACCTCACTTTTGTGTACATGTCCGATTTTCGGACTAATTTATTAAAGAGAACTCACATCGGAGTCTCATTTAACACAGATTTTAGTTTTTTCCTTGCCCTGAAAATTGCATTCTCCACCGATTTCTCGGTTTTGTTTAGCTTCCTTGCAATATCGGAAGATGAAAAACCCGAAGCATAAAGCCCGAAAACCTCATTTTCAAACCCGGAAAGAGTTAGAGAAATAAGCTCGCTTAGCTCATTTAAGGTTTCCTTTTCCACAATGCTTTTTGAAATGTCCTCCGGGTCTGCCATGTTAAAAATCCCCTCTATCGGGAAAACCTCAACATGACTTTTCCTTGCGGAGCGCATCTTTGAGATCAGCGCATTTCCGATACATATTTTTGCATAAAGACCAAAGGTTACTTTATTCTGTTCCAATTTATATGTCAAGGCTGCTCTTGATAATGCGATCAAGGCAAACTGCAAAACATCATCTCTCTCATAATAAGGCGAAAGACCTTCGTAGCACCTGGTGACCATACTGTCTATAAGGGGCATATAATATTGCACCAAACGGTCAAAGGCGTTCTCATCTCCGTTTTTATAAGAACGGAGAAGTGCGGTGAGCAACTCGGGAGAAAGAAAACTGTTATCGCTTATATTCTTTGATCCCATCAGAGCACCGCCGATTCCTATTACAAAATGAAATTTAATCTATATCCATAACTATTATACCATTATTTTTCACAATGTCAATAGTTTTTTCACAATTATTTATCGTCAAAATAAACAAAAATGTATAAAAATCCTGTATATTCCGAGATTATTTACATTTTTTCGACATTTTTGTTGTTAAAAATCAAACAAATAGTTAACATTCCCTGCAAGAAGTGCAGTAACTCCACGGTATATCACTTCGGGGCGGTCTCTGAAGTTTTCCTTCATTTTTTCAACACGCTCTTCTGTGTCAACAACGAGAGTGGTAGAATATATAACAACGCCCTTTTCTGTAAGAGAGCATTCGATCTTATATCTTCCGTCATCTGTTTTTTCGGATGTGCAGCTTGATTTGACTCCTCGTCTCTTGAAATCAAGATAGCGTAGCGCATATCGCAGGCTCTGGTCAAGTATGGACGGTAGAATATCGCTTTTCAGCTCTCTTGCAACAACTCGTCCCTTTTCCGAAACATAGTAATATGTTTCCTCACCGTCGCTTTCTGCGATGATAAGACCGTCATCGACCATTTCATGAAAGCATTCTGCAAAATCGAGATAAATTATATAATCTGTTTGCATGACTACATCATTTATGGTGACAAAATCCAACGGATAATTTATATTTTCCATCAAATAAAGCACAAATATCTTAACATTTCTGCGGCTTCCTATGGGTGAACTCATTTTTTGCCCTCCTTTTGCGGCTTTGGTATATATATATTTTACCACAAAATAAAAAAATTTCAAGATATTTTGCATTTTTGTCTTTACAAAACTCGATTTTTTTGGTATTATATATGTAAGGTCAGGAGTATTATCCGAACCCGATTCAGAACGGCAAATTTTCGCCGCAAATGCAGATAATTTTTTGAGAATATTCGTATATTCTCTGCAAAATTCTCTTTTTTGAGGACAAAAATTTGCTCGCCCTGAATTTCTTCGAACCCGAAAGCCCGAATTTTTAGAAGATTTCGGGTGCGGAGGACGATGGCAAATGTGAATTTGGCAAGGACGACGAGCCTGAAAGCTCTAATAAATTCAGGCTTTCAGGCGAGTTCGGATAATACTCCTGACCTTATCTATTCAAATTAGGAGAAAACAGATGATTAATGTAGCAATTCTTGGCTTTGGTGTTGTTGGCAGTGGAACAGCCGAGGTCATTGAGAAAAATAGGGATGTGATCAAAGCAAAAACAGGTGCGGATATCAGGATCAAGCATATTCTTGATCTCCGTGATTTTCCCGGAAGTCCCTTTGAGACACTTATAACACATGATTTTAACGATATAATTGCAGATAAGGATGTTGATATTGTTGTTGAGGCGATGGGCGGTGCTCATCCCGCATATGATTTTTCAAAGGCAGCACTTGAGGCAGGGAAGAATGTTGTAACATCAAATAAGCTTGTTGTTGCACAGTTTGGAACAGAGCTTCTCAGTATTGCCGAGAAAAATGGCGTAAGGTATCTATTCGAGGCAAGCGTTGGAGGCGGTATTCCGATAATCAAGCCTATGATGAGCGATCTTGCGCAGAACAATATTGATGCGATTTCGGGTATCCTCAACGGAACTACAAACTATATTCTCACACAAATGTCCGAGAACGGCACATCATTTGAAGCAGCCCTCAAGGAGGCGCAGGCAAAGGGATATGCCGAGGCTGATCCTACATCTGATATTGAGGGACACGATGCGGCAAGAAAGATTGTTATTCTTGCTGCACTGGCTTATGGAAAGCTGATCTCACCCGATGCGATCCATTGCGAGGGAATCACAAAAATAGATTCAAGAGATGTTACCTTTGCCGAGGAGCTTGAGAATTATTCAATCAAGCTCATCGGACACGCTGAAAAGGTTGGAGATAGGATCCTTGCCTTTGTTGCTCCGAGGCTTATTGCCGCAGCAAATCCGCTTCATGATGTTTCCGATGTATTCAACGGAATACTTGTTGGATGTGATATGCTTGGCGATGCGATGTTCTATGGCAGAGGAGCGGGAAAGCTTCCTACAGCGAGTGCTGTTGTTTCTGATGTTATTGATATTGCCGTTAAGCTTGGCACAAGCGCAGGCTCTGCAAAATGGACGGATGCAAAGGAAAATGATATAGCTCCTTTTGCAGATCATGTCTGTGCACATTATTTCCGAATTGCGGGCTGTTCCAAGTGCATGGAAAAGGTATTTGCATCCGATGATGTGAAATGCAGTATCACCGCTGACGGTGAATGTGCGTTTATCACAAAGCCCATGACGGAAAAGGATGCACTTGCAAAGGAAAAGGAATTTGCAGAAAAGGAAATCAAGGTTCTTTCAAGAATCAGAGTGCTTTAATACAATAGCAAAAGAGGCTGATTGAGAATCAGCCTCTTTATTTTTTTATAGTAATTTATCGGTGAGATGCGATGTAAAATTACTGTTTAATTATTACATTTTAAAATATGATCTCAAAGCTGATCTTTTCTGCGTCAAGATTTTCGAGCCTTATATCAACATAGTGAGAATCGCCTATGATGCTCTCGTTAAATGAGGATTCGATGCCGTTCACAAGAAGCTTTGTGCATTTTTTACCTTTCGGAAGAAGCATATGAGCATTTATTTTCTTTGCGGGAGAATAAACATCATATCTCATGCCTTCATTCTTTATTATATAGCGAACATCGACGATCGTGCGGGAGACCTCATATCCCGTAAAATATCGAAGCTCCTCATAGTCTGTTACGGGAAATTTGGGAGAGAAATATATTTCATCATAATTCACACCCATATCCTTGATTCCCGCAAGTCCTTCGTCAACTGCATTGATAAGAGCAGCAGCACCCCAAGCACTTGGACCGCCATCGGGCTGAGGGCTTGAATCGGGGAAATAGAGGAAATAAACAGTCTTGTCTCTTTCCGAAAGCTCCATAAATCTCTCTATTATGCTCCAGCCGTATTCTTCATATCCGTTCTCAAATGCTGCCTTTGCAAGCTCGCCTGCGGTGAAGGGGGAAATTGCTCCGTTTACATATTCACCCGGATTGTTTTTATGGAATTTTTTATAGGGCGGATCAATGCTGAACCATTCTGCAAAATAATCGGTAGTCTCTCTTCTGCGCATATATTCTTCGATTATTTTCCTTGATTCTTCAACAGTTGTTACCCCACGGTTTATATCATAAGGAAGAGACAGTGACATTCTCTTATTCTCAAGGTCATCAATTCCGTCATGCCCGAGGTGATATTGATGAATGAAGAAATCTCCGTTCCAGAGATATTTCATCATGTTTTCTCTGATTTTTGCAGCTCTTTCCTCCCACATGAGCGCTTTTTCCTCGTTTCCGAGGCGGCGGTTGAAGAATGCAAGCTGATTCATTGCACGGTAAACACCCGAGTTATCTCCGTGCATTATTGACATCGGCTCGTCATCATGTATCCTTCTGTCATTTGAGGAATTAAGATCATTTGTGAAATCCCATGTGTCGATGGTGAATGGGCGCTTGACAAGCCCGTGCTCCTTATCCCATCTTTTTTCATCTGAGGTTATATAGTCAATGCCCTTTTCAAGCTTCGGAAGAACTCTGCGAAGCCATTCGTTATCACCGTTTGTTCTGTAAAAATATGTGGCACCCTCAACAACGAGATATTCTATATCCGCTTCAAGCTCAAGGCGCACAAGTGAAAGATTATCCTCCTCATAAAGTATTCGGCAATCCTCATCAACCATCTTCCAGTGATAATCATCCATCTGCTTGATAAGCTCATAAAACTGTCCGTCCTCGCGCTGTGTGTCGATTATGAAATTAAGGAACGAGCCGAGATCATATTCAAAATGGCGCATTGCCTTCATAACATGAACATGGTCACGGATCCAGTTTTTATCGCACATCATCATTTTTCCACCAAGGAAAACAAGTGCTCTGTCTGCATAGATATTTGTTCGGAGAAGGTGAAGAAAATCTCCGAGACGATGGCTTGTTGTTGTGAGAACAGAGGGCAAGCCAAGCTCACGGTTATTATATGTACCGTTTCTTCTTCCCTCAATATTTTGTGCGGGAAGCTTATACTGAAATTCGATCATAGCCTTTACCTACCTTATTTTAATGCTAAAATTATTATTGCGAGTATTCCCGTGAGAATACCGAAATACTGTTTTTTTGAAAGCTGTTCCTTAAATATCAAAGCACCCGAAAGTGATGAAAAAAGAACGATCGAGCCATTGAATATTGGGAAAAACACAACCGACGGGAGCGCACCCGAGAGAAAAACATTTATTCTGTTATAGAAGCAGCTTAGGATTCCGCAAAGCACCGCAAACAAAATATGTATGCGCTTCGGCTTTGGCTTCTTTTCTATGGCAAAGGAAAGCAAGGATAAGCATATCACCATGCTGATGGCAGCCACCGACATCATGTTTGCTCCCGATGCCTCATATGCGGAAAAAAGCTTGAAGATTATTCCCACAGCAGCGGCAAATACGAAGAAAAACACACAGTATATCTTCCATTTCAGCGTCATTTTCATGTCGGATTTAGGATCGACACATAAAAATACCGAAAGAAGGATGAGAGCAGAGCCGGCAATTTGAAGAAGCGTGACCTTCTCGCTGAAAATTATTATTCCCATGAGGGTTGTCAGAACCATCGAACAATTTGATACAACAGAGGTTACAGAAACCGGACCGGTACTCATCGCTTTCATCTTGAAAAACAAGAACATTGCTTGCACCGTGCCGTAAATGATTCCGAATATCAGCTCGGCTTTATTAAGTGCTCCAAAGTCTGCAAGGGGAGCTAAAACCGCAAGCCAAACAAAAGAGGACATGGCTGTGAAAAAGAAATTATCATATTTTCCAAGCTCGGAAAGCTTATGGTAAAGAATATTGTTAAGTACTGCAAAAAGTATAGATAAAAACAGAAGCAAATATAGCATTCTCTTGTCTCCGTATGTGATTTTTGGTTACTTCGTATACTATGATACACAAATGATCTCCTTTTGTAAAGACGATTATTGATGTTTTTTATGCGTTTTTTGCTCATTCTTATTGAAAAACAAAAAAAGATGTGCTAAAATATAGTGGGAGGCGAGAAAATGAGCGTAAAATATGAATTTGACTCGATAAATTCAATATTCAAGAAAAATGATTATATTTTTCAGAAGGTTTCAAAAAGAAAGCTGACAGATATATACCACTCACATGATTTTTTTGAGATAATCATTATTGTTGGGGGTGGATGCTCCAAGATAATAAATGATAAGAAAATTGATGCGCATTGCGGCACGGTTATCTTTATGCGCCCGGGCGACTGTCATTCATTTGTTTCTCAATCGGAGGATGTAAATATAGTTTGTCTTTCCGTCAAAGTTGATGAAGCATTCAGAATAGCTTCGATATACGGTGAAAGAGCGGTGAAAAAACTTTTTTCCGAAAAAGATGCTCTGATAATAAATGACAGTGAGATAGATTTCAAACTGAATATGCTTATTGGCAAAGCCTCGGAGCTTCAGAACGATGATTTTATTCTGATTTTAACATTTGTTCTGAGACTTATTATGCGTGAGAGCGCAGGAGAAAAAACGAATATTCCGAGCGAACTTATTTCTGCTATGGAAAAAATGAAAAAAGCCGAAAACATAAGGCTTGGTCTTTCGGCTTTTTTAGATTTATCAAATTATAGCCATTCTCAGCTTGGAAAGCTGATGCATAAGCATTTTGGAATATCTCCCCATGAATATATAGAGGAGATAAAGCTCGGGGAAGCATACCGCAATCTGATTATGACAGATATACCCTCGGAGGAGATAGCGGAGCGGGTAGGGTATTCCAGCTTCAGCCATTTCAATAAAATATTCAAGAAAAAGTACGGTATCACTCCTGCTGTTGCAAGAAAAAGCCATATAGTTTAATGATTTGGTCGTTTTTTTGTATTGACAGAGAAAAAGCAAAATGATATAATGGAAAAACAAATGAAAGAGTTTCGGGAGGTAAAAATGCTTAATTTTTCTAAAAATTTTGTTTGTGCAACAAGAGATGTATGCAATGAATTCAATCATGTGAATGCGCCGGTCTTCAGGCGTAGCTTCAAGCTTTCCGCAAAGCCCGATAAGGCAGAAATTCTTATTTGCGGT
>JAFXAN010000093.1 GCA_017517035.1 Clostridia bacterium | reverse complement strand
CTTTATCAAAATTCCCGGATAGTTTCTATCCTTCCGCTATGGACTGCCGGTGATGGCGAAAATGAGAATTTCAGGAAAGATGAGAGAGATTGTCTTAAAAGGGTTTATGAAGAATACAGTGATTATATTATTGACGGTAGGAACTTGATCCCCCATGATGAAAAATACCTTCATGATGGAGTGCATCCTAACGATGAGGGATTTAAGCATTACGGAAACAATCTGGCAAAAGAACTTGCAAATATTATCGGAAAATGATAATGAAAAAAGGGAGAGGAGTAAAGAAATGAAACCGAGTTACAGCTTTAAATATAATGATATACAAATTACATCAAATTCAAAAATATATGAACTTGAAGAAAACATTACGCTTACCATGGAAATAAGTGAATATAAAGAGTTTGATGCTATTGAGTGGGTTTTATATTTTGAAAATAAGTCGTCGGTAAATAGCGGTGTTATATCCGATATTAATGATTGTGATGTTCTGCTTCCGCTTGATATGCCGGCAGAACCAAAATCCGGATATATGCCAAAAGTTGGAGACGCATGTGTTATTACAATGAATGGTATGGTTGACGGCTTTAATTACTGGGAAAATGACAAAGTAAGTGCACAGGAATATCAGTTTAATTATGAGTATCTTGATAAAACGTATAAAAAAAGAAAAACATTTGCGAATATGGGTGGTCGTTCAAGCGAAGGAATGATGCCGTTTTTTGATGCAACAGCAAAAAACAAAGGTTATATAACAGCTATTGGGTGGACGGGAGACTGGAAAGCTGAGTTTGCTCGTGCTGATGGCGGCATTATAATGAAAAGTGGATTGAAGGAAACACGATTTTACTTAAAACCTGGAGAAAAGATACGAACATCTTCTGTACTTATAATGAAATATGACGATGCTGAGCAGAAGCATAACAAATTTAGAAAACTTATAAAAAATCATTTTTCGCATCGATCTTGCACTGCTGCAACCCGTGATGGATTAATGGCGTGTGAATTATGGGGTGGTCTTACAAGTGAGGAAATGAAAAAGCGTATCAACGAATTCAAAAAGTACGATATAAAGTTTGAGGATGTATGGATTGATGCAGGTTGGTATGGCGAGTGCACAAAATGCGACGATACCTTCAGTGGAGACTGGAGTGTACATACAGGTGAATGGGATGTAAATAAACGTGTTCATCCTTGCGAGCTTGAAGATGTAATGAACATTGCGAATGATGCGGGTATGAATATTATGCTTTGGTTGGAACCAGAAAGAGCTATTGCGGGAACAAAAACAGAAGAAAAACATCCTGACTGGTTTTTGTCTTATGGTAATAATATGTCAAAGTTGTTGAATTACGGAAACGAAGATGCTTTGGCGTATGTATGCGAAATAGTGTCACAATATATTGATAAACTTAAACTTTCATGTTATAGGCAGGATTTTAATATACAAACAACCGAATATTTTAAAGAGGCGGATGAAGAAAATCGCCGCGGCATTACCGAAATTAAGCATATTATGGGTATGTATAAATTCTGGGACTTTATTCTTGGAAAATATCCGGAATTGATAATTGATAACTGTGCATCCGGCGGACGAAGAATTGATATTGAAACATTAAAACGCTCAATACCGTTTTTCAGGAGTGACTATCAATGTAACTTTAATGAAAATCCTGAGGTTTTACAGGTGCATAATGCTAATATTTCGTCATATATTCCTTATAATGGATGCACAAGTAAAACAAAGAATGACACCTATGCTATAAGAAGTTCTTATTCTTCAAGTTGGGGCGGAGCGTTTTACAATGCAATATTTCAGAGTATGGATGACGCAGATTTAATATGGGCTAAAAAAATAACTGATGAGTATAGAAAAATAAGAAAATATTTTTCTTGTGATTTTTATAATCACGGGTCTGTATCTTTTGATGATACATCGTGGACTATATGGCAGTATCATAATGAGGAAAATGATAGTGGTATTATTATGGCATTTAGACGAAGTCATTCTCCCTTTGAAAAGACGGAGATAAGACTTAAAGGTCTCGAAAATGACAAAAAATACATCTTTACAAATCTTAATGATAATACTGTTTTTGAAGGGATCAATAAATTAGAAATATCATTACCTCAAAAAAGGTCAAGCGTGATTTTAGAGTATGTTGCAAAATGACAATAACAATATAAGCGAGAGAATAAGACTAATTGATTTTTCATTGTAAATTACTCCTTTTCAAAAAATATTTATGTTATATCATTATCTTATACGAACTAATATAGCTTTTCAAGCAGAAAAAGATGCAAAATCATGCACATTCGACCATAAATAAATTTCAAATGCTGTTTATTGCTCTTCCCCCGCAAAATATAAAAAATTAAACTATTGTGCATATGAGTGGCAGAGCTCCTTCTCCGCCATCAAGCCCACAACACCGAAAGTGTTGTGGGCTTGATTTTTATTTAAAATTTACAAACTAACAATGGAAATAAACGCTAAAAAATATTTAACCAAAAAGCATCTCGCCGATTTTTCGGCGAGATGCTTTTTACTGCTCTACAGTTTCTTTAATTTTGTAATTTTGAAGAAAATTTATATATACTTCGATTTTATCGGGATACATAACAATTTTATCAATGTACTGATCTATTATCATTCTGCGGCTTGCGAGAGATCCGCTTCTGAGCTTTTCCTCTGCTTTATTGAACAGCTTTATGATTTTATCTTCCGTATAAATTGGAGAATCCATTTCGCTTTGTGCCTCCGCAAGCTCATATTTCAGTTTTTCTGCTCCGGCCTCAATCTCTTTCAGCTTATTCTTAAGTGCCTGTGAGCCTGTATCAATGAGAAGCTCGACTGTACTCGAAATCTTCCTCTCCGTTGTCTTCAGTTCTTTCTCGATTATCTTGATTTTGTCTCTTGCTTCGGAATTTTTATCAAATATATATTTGTTATATTCTTTTACAAGCGACGGAATAACCTTTGTATCAAACAAAACATCTGAAAGTTTTTGTAATACAATTTTTACAATCTTTTCTCTGTTAATTTCCGTATTCTTACAGCTTTTCTCTCTGTCATTTCTTTTTGTACATTTATATGAAACGTATAGAGGGTGATCGGGACGCGGCCTGCGTGAGTTGCCAACATATGTGCTTCCGCACTGACCGCAAAAAATCTTTCCGCTGAGAAGATAATCCTGCTTTGCGGAGAATTTTGCCGCCTTGTGCTGTCTTTCTTTCATTTTCTTTTGAGTTTTTTCGAAATCTTCTTTTGATATTATCTGTGGCATTCCGCCCGGAATTTTCAAAATATCTTCTTCCGAATATTCACAATGGCGTGTGTATTTTTTGTTTTTATTTTTTGTGGCGTCGGGGACATAAATGTATGTTCCTGTATAACGTTCATTTTTAAGTATTTCATATAGAGAATTTTTTTCAAACCGAAGCCCTCTTCTTGTTTTATACCCATGTCGATTAAGCTCGCCAATTATTTCACCGTAAAATGTGTTGTTCTGTTCTTTGTCACTTTTTTACCTCTTTTCTCATTTTTTGTTTTTAGACTCCGATTGTGTATTTGATCTACCTTAATTATGAAAGAAAATTCCAGAACATATTTGGAAGATTTCTTTATCGAAATCATATGTTTTTGCCGTTTCAATGAGAGTATGAAAGAACCAAAAAATAAAAAAGTGCTTTTTTGCAGGAGCATATATCGGCAGGACACGTAATTACTATCCGGACGTATATTGTGGAAACTTACCCGAAAAATATAAAATAGTACCATTATAAAAAACGCGCTTCCGTCAAATGACGGAGGCGCATTTTTTGAATTTAAAGCCACAAAATTGTTTTGAAATTTAAAACAATATAGTATTATTTCACAACTCTATTTTAAAATTTCTGCATCACAAGCATCGATAATATCAAAGGAACCATAAAGCACAGTAACCTTATGTCCAATAAAATCAAGCTCCGGGGCAATGGGTTTATCGGTATAGTTGATGGACTGACATCACGATGTAAATTTGCGTCAAAAGTATAAGCTCCTACCGAAGCAGGAGCTTATCAATGGTTTGCTTTCACAATATCTTAATTCGCGATATCACATTCAGACAAATTATGATTCACAGGTTTTAAGAATAAGTTTATGCAATCCTCTTTCGTATTCATAATCATACGGATTTTCCTTTTCTCCTCTGACCATAGCGGCAAAATTCTCAAGCATTTTAGTATATCTTCCGTATGGCGTAAAGGTCTTAATGCGTGGCGTTGGGTCATCCGCATATATTTCACATATTTCCGTCCTATCAAGCCCATTTCCGCATGGGTTTTCTATTGGCGAAATTTTGAGAGTTCCCTTTGTTCCCACAAAAATCAACGAACGTCTCATTGGTGCGCCTCCAACCTCGGTTGCGTTCACCTTTGCAAGCGAAACACCGTGCCCATATTTGAGCGCTGCCATTCCGAAATCATAGCTGTCAATACTGTCAAGACCTGTTTTGCAGTTCATCGGAATAACTTCAAGAGGTTCTCCCATAACACGGTAAATTATATCAGTCATATGACAACCGAGATAATACATAACCCCGCCGGGATAGCCGCTATAGCGTTTTCTTGTCAGCTCATCATGGCAACAGTTCATCTGTCCCTCGATGCTTATAACCTCTCCTATATCACCGTTTTTGATCTTCTCCATTGCATACATAACAGCAGGGTTATATCTATACATATAGCTGACATGAAAAACAGTTTTATTCCCCTTGACGCAATCAACAAGCTCATCAAAATCGGAATCAGAGGGACTTCCGGGCTTATCAAATGACATGTGCAGTCCTTTTTTTGCCGCAATCAATCCGTATTTTGTTTGCAGATCCTCGTCGCAATCAATATTTATAGCATCGAGTGGAAGATCAAGCAATTCTTCTACGCTCATTTTCGGAACAAGTGAAAAAACACTGTCAAGAGGCTGAGAATGAAAATCCACATCCGCAAAGCCAAGAACCTCAAAAACGTCGGGCATATTAAGCATTGCTTTCATAATATGCACCGAATGCGCGGTTTCGGACGTGCCTATCTGTGCGATTTTTATCCTTTTCATTTCATTATCTCCTTAAAATATTTTTCCTGATTTTTCTCTATCTCTTCGTTATAACCATTTATATAACGTTCGGGATCCTTTTTTATTATCTCAGCTTCTTTGAAGATTGCTTCACGGGTAAGTATAAGCTCAGACCTCGGAATCCCCGTAACAGAAAGAACCTTTGAAATATCCATATCTCTGTTTATGAGACGGTCATTATAAAGACCGTAGTATTCTCCGGTGTTGTTCGGAGTTGTGTAATTTAAAAATGTTTCGGAATCTACCCAAACAAATTCACTACCAAGAGCTTCTGTGAAATATTCACCGATCTCACCCCAAGTAAGCTTTTCGTCACCTCCAACCGTAAATGCTTCACCAAGCGCAGCCTCTTTTCCTATGAGATGAGCGATCTGTTTTCCTGCATTTCCGGAAAAGCTGTATCCGGCAATTATTTTCTTTGCTTCAATCGGTGCAAGCATAGGCTTTTTTCCCGAACGGAGAATTATATTCGGTGCTTTTAAAGTGATAAACGAAAGTCTGCCATGATAAAACGAGATAACAGGACGAACCACTGTAACCTTTTTTGCAAAAGCAGATTCTTTTATAATATTCTCACAAAGAGATTTTTCAAGAGGATAATCCTGCATTGTACGCTGTAATTCATCAATTGAAAAAAAGTCTGTGAGCTGCTTGGAATCCTCTTTTATCGGGTGCGATTCATTACCGTAAACACGATAGCTTGAAAGGAAGACAAGCTGATCGGTGTGGGATGTCAGAAGCTCAAGCATATAGGGATACTCGATATGACTATAATGAATAAAATCAACTATGGCGCTATAATATTTCCCTTCAAGGAATTCAGCAAGATTTTTTTCATTTGTACAAGTCTTATAAAAACGAACATGTCCAAAATTTTCACAGTCCTCAAGCGTTATAACATCGAGCGAATAGCCAAGGCTTACGAGTTCTTTTAAAGCATAAGAGCCAAGCGCCCCCGTACCACCTATCAAAAGAACATTTTTTTCATTCATGGCAATAAACTCCTTTCATATTCCTTTTTGTCATTGATAACTTTGACGCATTATATCATTGTTTGTCAGTTTTGTCAATACTTTTTCGAAATATAAAGCAAACTTATAAATATAAGTTTTTCGATGAATTATTCAGCAACTGCCTTATCAAATGTAATTCCGCCGATATAAGTTCTGCTACTATTTGATGCCGCAAATGCGTCGACTGTCTCAACATTTGCCCCATTTGTGTATATTTCAAGTGCGTGGCTCGGGAAAGCATCATTTGCAAGAGCTTTTATTGCATCGTCAAAATATATCTTTGTGATATTGGGACTGTCAAATGCACGAGAACCGATGGATGTAATTCCACGCAGATCCGCTACACCGTCAATAAGGGTATTTCTATCCGTACTGATTGCAGTAAATTTCATCCATCCTCTGCCCGAAGCAAACAAAGATGCGGGAACATCAACGCCCTTTGGAAGAAGTATCTTTTCTGCTCCTCCAATTTCATTGAAGCCATATGAACCGAGATTTGTAAAGCCTGTAAGGTCTATAAGACCTTTTTCGGGTGTTATGCCCTTGGGACTTAGAGTTGAGAATCCCTGATTCAGAACAAATGCATTGACACCGAGAGACTTTACAGTATCGGCATAAATAACCGTATCAACATTTCCGTTCATAAAGAATGAGGTTGAAATATTGGTAATTCCTTCATCAAGAATAACAGTTTTCAGCTTATTTGTCACACTGCTGAGAAGTGTGGGAGTGGGCTGACGGCGATGGACTTCGGAGGAATCAAGGATCATTTCGGGATTTGTATCATAATCATATCCCAAAGTCATATAATTGCCCTTTTCGTCAACATATCCGACCTGCTCACCTGCCTCATTATAGAGAAGTGATGTGGTGTTATGAGTATATGAAATTCGCATTGTATTTGTTGCGTATCTAAAGTCAAGCTGGCTGACGCCTCGTGTACCGTAAATATCGCACATGGGCATATCTCCGTTACCTCTTATAACAGCAACATAACTATCTCCATCGGGGAGAATCGTAAATGTGAGATCTCCTTTTCGTGTATATGTTGCACCGCGAAGCTCAAGATTGTCCTTCCAATAAGCACCTGTCGAAACAAATGTGCTGTTAGTTTCGTAAAGAGGAAGATTTGCCATTTTCATCGTAGAACCGAATGCATTACCCGAAAGGTCACGGTCACCTGCACGGTAATCAACACCCGCGCTAAAGGTTATAGCACAAGCCTCAAGAACCTCCCAAATGACTCCGTCGGGATCATCCTCTGCATTTACAGCACCGTCTTTGTACATTCCGAGAGTAACGTCATAAATACTCGTTGCATCGAATTCGTCATTTTCGCAATCAACGTACTTTATGTAGCTGTTTCCATTTGCATCCTGCCAGATAGAATAACCAAGCATACATACATCAGTATCGAAATTGTTTTTGTAATTTACAACCGTAACGGCAAATATTGTTTCATCTTCATTATCAGACAGATATTTTCCTGTGAATTTATCTCCGTCCCAAATCTTCATTTTGACAATTTTATCATTGTTTGCAGTTACATATTCTCTGCCGTCAAAGGTAAGTGCTGAGCCATAACTATCAATAATTACCTTTGCACCGAGAATAGTACCGTACTCAACAAGAGCATACGCGTTATTTGCGCCAATTGCTGATTTATCAAAGCTGAATATTCCTCTGAGTCCGTTATAGCCCTTGGTTCTTATGGAGAAGCCCTCCATTTTAATTCCGCTTTCAATGGATACATTGATATTTACAGCTTTTGTCTTGGTATATCCAAGCGCGTTTACACTATTAACAATATCATCGTTTTTACAATAGACAGTAAGACCTGCAATATCAGGGAAAGAAACCTTTGTAATCATACCCGATGTGAATGTTTCGGCCTCAAGTGTTACTGCCATGAGAGAAGTACATCCGTAAAAAGCATAATCTTCTATTGCAATAACAGATGCGGGAACAGAAACATTTTTAAGTGATGTACATCCCTTGAATGCATTTCCGCCTATCTTTGAAACACCGCCGAGTATTAACTGTTCGAGAGCAGTACAGCCTTCAAAGTTATTATGACATATCCACATGATCTGCTCAGTTTCTCCAGTGTCCGAATATGCAGAAGCACCCGTATAATTGATGCTTGTGATAGATGTACAATTTCTGAATCTGGTTACCTGTTTTCCTCCGCCAAGGCCTTCAAAGCGAATACCGGCGAACTTTATCTTACCTTTTTCAAAACTTTCGGAAGTACCGAGAGTGTTAAGCGAAGAACAGCCGTCAAAAAGGTCTCCGCAGGCAGTAGTCACCCATCTTACAGCGTCGATCTTAACACTTTCAAGATTCTTAAGGTTTGAAAAGGGTGAGCTTGTATTGACGGTAAACTTGCCGAAATACGGTATTTCAATATGCTTTATATAATCCTTATAATCAGCAACCCATGTGGTAAACGCCTTGGTATTAGCGTTAAAATAAAGCTCGTTATGAACATTGGGTGTAGGATTTACAAAGGTAAGAACGCCTGAAGACTTATCAAGATACCAGCTGTAGCTATATTTAGCATAGCCAAAATCGATCGTCTCCTCACCTGTTACATACTGATCATTTCCAACCTTGGTCTTTTCATAGCCAAATGCCATAAACGCATCCATTACGGATTTATTCTGACAATAGATAGTAAGTCCGTCTTTGTCGGGGAATGAATCCTTAACTGCCATTCCGGAAGAAAACGCTGTTGCCTCAATATTGACTGTTTTAAGTGAAGTACAACCCGAGAAAGCATTTGCTTCAATAGCTGTTACACTTTCGGGAATAGTTATCTCCTCAAGAGATGTGCAGTTGCTCAAAGAACCGGATTTGAGTGCTGTAACACCTGTAAGATTGATGTTTTCAAGAGAAGTGCAGCCTGCAAGCATTTTTGATCCGAGTGCAACCGGCTTCAGATCCTTGTCAGCGATATAAGAGGTTGTAAAACCTGTAAAATCAACATCGATAATAGCAGTACAACCCTTAAATAAGTTCGGATCTCTATCCTGCAAACCTTCAATGCGGTAGGTTGCAAGCTTTATCTTACCAACTTCAAAATTCTTTGAATTTCCGAGAGTTGTAAGAGAGGTGCAATCCTCAAAAACGCAGGTATTCGGCATAAGCCATCTGGTTGCATCGCATTTTACCGTTACAAGATTTGTAAGTCCCTTGAAGGGCGAAGCATCGGTATGAATTGTAAATTTACTGAATGTGGGAATAACAATATTATCAATTTCACTGCCATGGTTTGCCACCCATTCTGCAAATACAGTATATTTATCTGAAAATTCAAGCTCATTCCATGTAAGCTTGGGATTTATAAAGGTAAGAGTTCCATCCTCCAAAACCCAGCTGTATTTATTTCTTTCTCTTCCGCCGCTGTAACTATAAACATCATCTATAGCAAATTTGTTGCCATTGTCTCTTGTATCGCTGCCATTTTTGACATTTTTCACCCACGTATCGGCAGAAGATGCGGTTATAAGGTCAAATTTAACGGTTGTAGAATCGTCAAACCACTTTTTGGGTGCAAAATTCGCTTTGTCACCAAGATCGAGCTTTATATCAGCATTCGCCGCACAGCCTGCAAAAATATCGTCTCCGAGAGAAGTCATATAGTAAAGGTGAAATTCACCGAGAACGCTTCCCTCTGTCTGAATATTTACCGTTACAAGCTTCGGACAATTTGCAAAAATGCCCTTTGCGCCAAGATCAGTAAGCGTTGTGGGAAGAATCACCTGCTTGCAGCTTGGCAGATTTGAAAGAACATAATCCGAAATACTTGTGATTTTTGTGTTCTCATCAATATTTACGGCAACTATCTCATTTCTGTGAGCATACCATGGAATATCGGAAAGATTATCCTCAGTAATGATCTCATCAAAATCGAGAATGCCATCTCCGCTTCCCGTGATCGAAAGAATACCGTTTGACATTATCTCCCAATCATAGCCGCCCGCGGTCTTGCCCTTCGCTACCTCGCTTGAAGCATAGTCAACAGGCTCTGAACCCATATTGAAAACAAGCTCGCCGCCACTTACAATATCGGAATGGTTTATAGTGGTGCTGTAAAGTATTTCTCCGTTAAGAGTTACCGATTGAATATACTTATTCTCGGCAGAAAGATCGTTAGCCTTTACGGTAAAGGTCTTTCCGTTATCAAGATTAAAGGTTGTAGTCTCATATTTGGGACTTGTCAGGTAGTAAAAATCCTGACCTGCGCTTGGGAAGAATCCGATAGTCGAGAAAACGTACCAGGCAGAAAGTGAGCCTGAATCCTCGCAACCCGGAGTTCCGTTTTCAAGAGAGAATTTATTTATCAGCTTGCCAACATAATCACTTGTATGCCAAGGCTCGCTTGTATGGTTAAAAAGGTAAGCCTGGAGCATTCCCGGCTGATTGCTGACCTCTATTTTTCCATTATCAATACCGTATTTGAGACGCTCGATAAATGAACGCTCGCCGCCCATTTTTTCTATAAGTGTTTCAACATCATGGGGAACAAAGAAGGTATATGTATATCCCGTACCCTCATAGAAATAAGGTCTCCAAGAGCCGCAGAACATACCTATGTCGGTAAGGTCGCTATTGGGGGCTATCCATTCACCGGATTTTGTTTTTGGCCAGAGCCATCCGCTAAAGCCCGCATATTCCATCTCTTCATTCCAGATGTTGAGCCAGTTATTGCTTCTTGCAATGTAAGTCTCATAATCCTCCTCATAGCCAAGCCCCTTTGCCATCATTGCAACAAGATAGTCATTATATGCATATTCAACCGTCTTTGAACAGCACATGATCTTATTATCCCCATCTCCGGGAATATAGCCAATGGCAGGATCTCTGTATGCAGAATAAGCAATACCCGTGGTAGAGCCTGAATTTTTATCATCGCGCCAATTATCCGCATTGTTTTTCACAACCGCGTAAGCCGCTCTTGCTTGCTCATCCGTCAGCAGCCCCTTTAGATATGCTTCAGCAATGATAATATCAACATTATCACCGCCCTGATTACCGCCCGGGCGCTCATTACCGCCGTTAAAAAGGTCTTTTACATATCCGTTTACCTCAAGACGTGTAACAAAGCTGTTTACCGTCTTTACAAAGAAATCGGGATTTGTTATTGAATAGAGCGGATAGGTTGAACGGAATGTATCCCAAACGGCAATATGGTCGTCGATCATATCCTCATCACCGAATTTTTCAAAATCCCCCGTGCGGTCTCGGGGCATCTTGTGAGCGCAGTAAACATTGGTATAGAACATTGTTTTCTGCTCTTCTGTGAGATTTTCACCGCTTATTTGGATCTTTTCGAGCTGTTCTTCCCAAAGCGCAAGAGTTTCGGTCTTTACAGCATCATAATCCCATGCGGGAATCTCTTCTTCAATATAGCTCTTTGCCTTTTCAACGCTTGTAAACGAAACCGCTATCTTCAGCATGACGGTTTCATCGCTGTCTGTCGCAAAAGTCATATATGCGCCCGCACTTTCATCATTTGAAACACTTTCAAGTGAAAGTGAGGAAGAATTTGAAATCACATCATTTTTATATGTACCCATGCCGGAAGCCAACTTGTCAACCACAGCGTAGAAATAAAGCGCATATGTCGGATTATCATATTTACCCGAGCCTGTTATGATCGTGTTTCCGTTCTCAACGGAAATATCCGCTTTAAGATCGGTTGCCTTGCTTGTATGCAGGTGCAGATATTGAGCCACATCAATAAGAATACTTGCATTATCAGACTTCGGATAAGTGAATTTATAAATACTTGAATAATGCGCGGGCGCAACAGAAACATCAATATCGTAATCGGTAAGAGTTACGCTGTATTCCGCTACAGTAGGATTTTCATTTGCCTTCTCGGAATCGTGTCCGTCAATGGCTGTTGAGAGTCCTATCTGCGGAGAAATGAGGAAATTTCCGTATTTCGGCTCGCCGCAGTTATCGTGAATCTGTGAAAATCCTCTGATGGGATTTTCCGCAAGATAACCTGTGGAATAGCTCGCGGGATACGTATCGGGACCGGGAGTTACCGATGCATGAGGTCTTGCGGGACCTATTGTGCAAAGGTTAAGATTGTTTACACCGTATCTCATGTCGATATAATCGGTGAGCGGTGTTGATGCTTCCGATTTCGTGCTGTCAAGGGCAAAGGAAACCGTAAGTGTTGCCGTGCCAAGCAGCATCAAAAGCGTAAGGAGCAAACAAAGAAAACGTTTTTTCATTTTTTAATACCTCTTTCTTTTTAATTTATTCCGAATAATTTGTGGGGGTGCTTCCCATTATAAAGACAAGCTCGCCTCCACATATTATATCGCTGTGTTTGATTGTTGTACTCTTATGAGGAATACCGTTAAGATAAACAGATTGAATATATTTGTTTTTGTTGCTCAAATTTTCTGCCCGAATAACAAATTTCTTGCCATCTTCAAGCGAAAGCTCCGTGCTGTCAAATTTTGGACTTGTCAGATAATAATAATCCTGTCCGGCATTCGGGAAAATGCCTATATTAGAGAAAACATAGTATGAGGCAAAGCAGCCTGAATCCTCGCAGCCGGGAGTTCCGTCATGCTTATATTTTGCAAGCTGTTTTTCAACAAGCTCTGTGGTATTCCATGGCATTTTGGTGTGATTTGGAAGATATGGCTGAAGCATACCGGGTTGATTTCCCGCATTGATATAATTTTCGTCTATCCCAAGGTGCAGTCTCTGACAAAACAGCTCATCACCGCCCATTCTTTCGATAACACCTTCAACATCGTGCGGGATCATAAAGGAATATTCAAATGCTCTTCCCTCATAGAAATACGGTGCCCATGAAAGGCAGAAATATATCGGACTTTCTATGTATTCATTGGGTTCAATCCATTCTCCGTTTGCTTTTTTAGGCCAAATATATCCTTTATAACCTGCACACTCTATGTCGGGATTCCAAATGTTTTTCCAGTTTTCGCTGCGTTTCAGATATTTTTTGTAATCATCTGTATATCCAAGTTCTTTTGCCATCATTGCCGCAAGATAGTCATTATAACAGTATTCAAGTTGCTTTGAACAGCACATCACATTTTTTGTTTCATCATCTGCGGGAATATATCCACTGTCTCGATATGTTGAAGGCAACGACGGCATCGGTACCCAAGAATTCTGATCATCTCTCCAGTTTTCGGCATTTTCCTTAATTATTTTATAAGCTTCCTGCCAATCAACATCCGGAATTTTCTTAAAAAAAGCTTCTGCGATAATATTGTCAACATTGTCCCCGCCTTGATTTCTTCTTCTTTCCTTGCCACCGTTGAAAACATCCCTGATATAACCATTGGTTTTAAATCGAGTTATGAAGCTGTTTATTGTTTTGGAAACAAAATCAGGCTCTATTATGGTATAAAGCGGATAAAGACATCTGAAGGTATCCCAAATTGCAATATGGTCATCGATCATAATCGAATCACCGTATTCCTTAAAGTCACCTGTGCGGTCTCTCGGCATTTTGTTGCAGATATAAAGACAGGTATAAAACATTCTTTTCTGCTCATCTGTAGCATTTTCGGAAATCTTGATTTTTCCGAGAGTTTCTTCCCAGATTGCGGTGGTTTCTTCCTTTACGGCTTCATAATCCCATGCCGGGATTTCATTTGCCAGCCATTCCTTTGCTTTTTCAATGCTGTGGAAGGATAGTGCAGTTTTTATAAGCACCTCTTCCCTTTCTTCCGTGTTGAATTTCAGATAAGCACCTGCACCGGAAGTCTTAATTTCTTCGGAAACATCAGAAAAAGCAAGTTTATCTGTATTCTTAAATACGTCCGATCCAACAAATGTACCCGTTTCCGATGGCGCTTTATTTACTGTGGCATAAAAATTCAAACAATATTTCATTCCGTCGAAAAGACCAGAACCCCAAATGACGGTATTACCGTTTTCATCCTTATCAAAGCCAATACTGACATCGGAAATATGCTTCATATTTATATGACAAAAATGAGTAACATCAATTACGAGACTTGCTTCATTTGATTTTGGATATATAAATTTATAAAAAACTGAATGCTCGGTTGGCGTAAAAGAGCAATCGATATTATATCTTGAAAGAGTTACACTATATTCGGAGGCAGTGGGATTTTCATTGTCTTTTTCTGAATCGTGGCTATCAATTGCAGTTGAAAGCCCTATTTGCGGTGAAAAAAGAAAATTTCCGTATTTTGCCTCACCTGCATTGACATGTATATGTGAAAAACCTCTAATGGGTTTTGTAGGAAGATATCCTGTTGAGTAGCTTTGAGGATATGTATCGGGGCCGGGGTTTACAGATGAATGTGGACGTGCCGGACCTATTGTGCAAAGGCTATTGTCGCCGGTTCCAAATGTCATATCCACATATTTTGTGAGTTTTTCCATCGGTGTTCTCCTTGTAAATTAGTGACAGCAAAATTTTGCATAATTCATTTTATCATACAAACTCAATAATTGCTTACAGTATTTCGAACTAAAGTTACAACATTTCGGGATGGGGTTTACAAAAAAGCTCCGTTATGATAGAATTAGAAAAAAGCAAGGAAGGTGATATCGCAATGAAAATAGATTTGTACACATTACCCGATAGGATAACAGAGCATAAACACGCAAGAGTGATCACCAATCTTATTCCCGCAAAGACACCTATCCATATGCACGAATATTTTGAGATAGAGCTTGTTCTGAAAGGAAAATGCAAACAGCTTTTTAACGGAAAAATATATGATGTCGGTAGAGGAAGCCTTTATTTTCTCTCACCTGTTGATTTTCATAATCATTTTGATTTTGAGGATGAAATGCATGTTATAAACATCAGCTTTGATAACTATTTTTATAATTCCGATGTAGTTCAAAATCTGATGAACAAGACAAACGACATTGTTCTTCATCTAAATGAAGCAGAAATTGAAAAGGCTGAAAAAATACTTGAGTTACTGAAAGAAAGCTGTGAATCGGATAATAATTATACCGAGCGAAATATAAAAAATATGCTCGAATATTTTCTTGATTTTATTTTAGTACAGCTTGAAAACAAAAGTAATATAAGCTTCAATTCAGAGCTTAATCGAATACAAAAGGGGATCAAATATTTGTTCGGTCATTTCAGAGAGAATCCGACTGCCGAAGAAATCGCAAAGATCAGCGGATATTCCACAGACTATTTTTGCAAGCAATTCAAAAGCATAACAGGAAAAACCTATGTTGAATTTTTAAATACGCTCAAGCTTAATCATGCAAAAATACTGCTTCTGACAAGCAATATTCCGATACTTGAAATATCAGAGATATGCGGATTCAATTCGGTCTCCAATTTCAATAGAGTTTTTAAAGAAAAAACCTCATTATCCCCTTCGGAATTCGCTAAACATAACAAAAAATAAAACAGGAGAAACCGAATGTTTAAAAACAAATCAGCAAAACATGGCGATATTGCTATTGGAATTGACATTGGAACAACCACTATAAGTGCTTCTGTAATTGATCTTACAGCAAAAAAACAGATCGATGCTTTTACGGTAAATTACATCGCAAATATTATATCGCCCGATTTTTCAGAGCAATCTGTTGATGTCATTATAAATGAAGCCGAAATGCTACTGAATAAAATCCACACTCAATACAAAAATATCGTAAGCATTGGACTCACCGGACAAATGCACGGAATTGCTTATGTGGATAAGGATGGAAATGCGATTTCCAATCTCATGAATTGGCAAGACAAGCGTGCTGACAAGTCGATCTTTGACGGCAGAAGCACTTGTGAAATAATCAAACAAATCACAGGCGAAAAAATTGCCACAGGATACGGTCTCGCAACACATTTTTACAACTCTAAAAATGATCTTGTGCCTGCGGATGCGGCCGGCTTCGGCAGTATCATGGATATTCTCGGAATGAAGCTTTGCGGTATTAAAAAGCCTGTCATTCATACCTCCGTTGCCGCAAGCTTCGGTCTTTTTGACCTGAAAAACGGTTGCTTTATGAAGGAAAAATGTGCTTTGCTTGGTATTGATAAGAATTTTCTCCCCGAGGTCACGGAAGAAAGCTGTGTGATAGGCAAATGGAACGGCATTCCCGTCAGCATTGCTATCGGTGATAATCAAGCAAGCTTCCTCGGATCTGTAAAGGATCATAAAAAAAGCATTCTCGTAAATATCGGCACAGGCTCCCAGACCTCGGCAGTATGTGATTTTACAGAAAACATGAAAAATGCCGAGCTTCGTCCCTTGATAGAGGGTAAATATCTCGCCTGCGGCTCTGCTCTTTGCGGCGGCGCAGCATATTCGCTTCTGGAAAAATTCTTCAGAGAATATGCAAAGGCATCGGGTATTGATGAAGCTTCTCAATATGAAACCGTCAATGCTTTGGCACTTGAGGCTTACAATAATAAAATCGAATGTCCTATCGTTGATACAACATTCGGCGGAACAAGAGCAGATCCCTCACGACGCGGCTCAGTTACCATGATAAATATGCATAATTTCACTCCAGGTGCTTTGGCACTCGGTTTTATTGAGGGAATGTGCTCAGAGCTTTACAGCCTTTGCGATGGCTTCTGCACAGATAAAGAATACATAGTTGCATCCGGCGGTGCTGTGAGAAAAAACAAGGTTCTCAAAAATGTTATCGGAGATACTTTTGATATGCCTGTTTATTTAAGCAAAATAAAAGAAGAAGCCGCAACGGGTGCGGCACTTTTCGGTGCATTTGCTTCAGAAAAAATTCTATATTCCGACGGTTTTTCGGATTTTATAAATTACAAAGGAGACGAATGATGAAAGATTTAAAAATTTCGTTTGTTATAGAAGAAATTCCCTCATATGCTATCTCGTATAACGCAGACAGAAGAAAAAGCTTTGAGATACAGGCTTTTGACGGGAAAATGGACATTTCCATTGTGTATGATTTCAATTCTTCTCCCCTTATGCAAAGCTCAAATATCAGTCTCGGCGACAAGGTTGAGCTGGTATTGATGCCACATAGGATAGAGCTTTATATAAACGGAGTTCTCACAGATGAGGAATGGCCCGCAGGGAAAATATTATTTAACAAGGATGATAATATCATATCCGATTTAACGATTGCTGTCGAAGAATATACAGAAAAGAAAAAGAACGAACCGAGCATCGTTTCAAGCTTTGAAAATGCAGACGGATGGCACCCCGGAGGCGGTGTTTTTGTTGGTGACTGTATGCCTTACCGCAAAGACGATGAATTTCACATTCTCTACCTCAAGGACAGGAGACATCACCAAAGCAAATGGCGTCTCGGAGCGCATCAGTGGAATCATATTTCCACAAAGGATTTCAAAGAATGGTATGTTCACCCAACCGCCATCGAGATCACAGATCCAAAGGAAGGCTCGATCTGCACCGGCTCATGGATAAGAGAAGGAAAAAAGGAATATCTGTTCTATACTGTTCGTATGTATGATTGGAGTCCCGCACCTATAATGAGAAGCATATCAGATGACGGCTATCATTTTGAAAAGGACGAAAAATTCGGCTTTACCCTTCCCGATAAATATGACACGGGAAGAGCGCGCGACCCCAAGGTCATTAAGGATGATAACGGACTTTATCATATGTTCATAACAACCTCTCTGATGGAAGAAAAAAGGGGCTGTCTTGCCCATTTTGTTTCGGATGATCTTGATAATTGGAGAGACACGGGAAAGCCTGTCTATATTGCCGAGGACGAAACAGAACCGGAATGTCCCGATTATTTCTTCTATTGCGGAAAATATTATCTTGTTTACAGCCTCCACGGAAAGGCTTATTATATGTATTCGGATAAGCCATTTGATGAATTTAAAGTGCCGAGCGACCCGAGTATTCCCTGCACAAGAGTGCCAAAGGGAGCTATCTGGGGCGAAGAGCTTGTTTTTGTGGGTTATGTTCCATGGGAAGGCAGATATGCAGGTACAATGGAATTCAAGCGTGCAAAGGCAAAAGATAACGGAGAGCTTGTTTTTGAATAAAAGGAGCATGATTATGAATAATTTCAAAAAAATATTTATCATTTTCACTTTTTGTCTCATATTATCCGTAATTTTCACTCTTTCTTCATTTGCATTAAATGTAGGAAGCGGATATATGAAAGGCACAGATGGGAAAGAAACCAATATTAAATGGACAATGGCTTCGGATGGTCTCCTAACATTTGAGATCGACACATCAGCAACCGATAAGGTTCAGTCAACAATTATCCCGAGAAGAGACCCCAATGACGGTTCTATCGGAGCATGGGATAAATGTCTCCCAACCTTTGAAGGCGCAACCAAAGTAATTGTAGGTGACGGCATCACAGAGCTTAACGGTCTTATTTTCTTAAAAAATCTTAAGCAGGTTGAAATTCCCACCTCCCTTGTGACAATGGGGGCAGCTGCATTTGAAACCTGCATAGCTTTGGAATCCATATACATCAGAGGGACAGAACCTGTCATAGGAACATTTGATCTTTCAAAAATAACCAAATTCGGTGATTTTGTATTTGATGGCTGTCGCTCTGCCTCAAAGCTTATTCTTTCACCCGATTTAAGCGGAGCAATCCCAATAGAATTTATCAAGGGTGCAAGCAAGATCACCGAGCTTGAGATACCCGAAGGCGTCACAAAGTTAAACAACAAATCTCTTTCAGCCCTTAGTGGTCTTAAAACACTTGTTGTACTTGGAATTGATACTGAAATTGCCTCTGACGAAGTTTTTTCGGGCGCATCTACATATCCTGCTATCAAGGCAAAAGCAAATTCAAAAGCAGCAGAATTCGCAAAGGCTAACGGATATACATTTATCGATATAGATAGTGGAGAAACGACGAAGGGTACAAAGCCGCTTACAGGCGAATCCACAGGAACAAGCAGTGGCACAACAACTCCCGGCAGCAGTACGCCCGAGGCACCCACTTCCGGCAAGTTTGATCCTGAGGGAGCAACACTCTGGGGACATTCCACAAGGCCATATAATGGAGGTCTCATAGTTGATACATGGTGGGCTTACTATGACGACACAAAAACTCTTGAATTTGTTTCAAACACAACCGCTTATAACGAAACAGGTGTTATCGGCGATGTAGATTCCGAATACACAAACTGGCATGAATACAAGGATGTTATCGAACATATTATCGTAGGTGATAACATTCATAAAATATCAGGTGGTGCTTTCCAGGGCTATTCCGCGCTTAAAGATGTAAGAATCGGAAAAACACTAAATCAAATAGACCCAACTGTATTTACCGATTGTACCTCGCTTACAACTATATGGAGAAATAACGGTGAAAGAATTGAAGGCAGAGCAAATCTTAAAGGCATTATTAAGATACAGGATGCTTATAAAAACACAGCATTCTCCGAGATCGTTCTTTCAAGAGAGATCAATGAACTCACTGTTGCTCTTTCACCTTCGATAAAAACCATTTATGCTCAAGAGATCACTGATTCACTTATAGAATACGCAAAAGCCAATCTATATAATCTGCAAAGTGCCGTAGACCCAAATATTCTGTACGAATACTGGGTTTATGTAGATCCCGCTCTTCCATCTTGCGGCGGGCGAAGTGTATTCAGCTTTGATGAAGCAACAGGAACACTCACAGTTCAAGGCGGCGGAAAAATCGACGATATCGTAAACTATTATGGCGGAGGCTCAAAAAATCAGCCTTGGTTTGATATAAAGCACAGTGTCAAGCACATTATTATAGATGATAAAATAACTTCTATCGGTAAATACGCTTTTTGCGAATTTTCAAATCTTGAAACGGTTCAGATTCCCAACTCGGAAAGCTTTGAAATACTAAATGCAACATTTGAAAAATGTCACAAGCTTAAATCTATATACCGTAGCGGAAACGAGCCTATTGAAGGAACGATCGATATCAGAAATGTAAGCGAGCTTCACCCGTGGACATTCGCTTATGATTGGCTTATAGCCAATATTATAGTAAGTCCCAATATAAGCAAAATCGGCTCCTCTACATTTGAAGAAAATATAACTGTAAACCTCAAAGGTGTTTACGGCACTCCCGGATCTTTTGCAGAAACATACGCGAAAGATAATAGCCTTGATTTTTATGATATATCAACAAACACACCTGAGCCGATAACCTGTAATCCCCCGGAAATCACTTCTGAAAAAGATGAGACAACATCACCCGAAACAAATTTGGAATCAACATATAGCGAGACGGAAAATGATAACTCTGCAGGTGATGTTTCAATATCTTCAGGACTTATCCTCACACCACAAGACAGTGAAAAATCAACAAATGATACTACCGAGAATAATAATATTCCTTGGGTTGTAATTATCGCATCTTCAATTGTAATTATTTTGATCGTAACTGTTATCATCACAAAGCTCTTAAAGAAAAAACAAAAATAAATGTTTATGGGGCTGTCAAATCGACTGCCCCATAAATTTTCGAAAAAAATATTATTGATAAAAGGATTTTTGCATATGAAAAAAATGCGATTTTTAACCGAACTGTTAATCCTTCTCGTTCTCATTATTTCAATATGTGCTTGCGGAGAAAGCAGCAATCAAGCAACGAACAAAAATGATGATGTCAAAGTATCTATATTTGATGATTTTGAAAGCTATAAAATCGTAAGAAGCGAAAATAGCACAGAAGCTGAAAAGGATGCTATGGTCAAGCTTCATACTGCAATAAAGCAAAAGACAGGAGTACTTTTAAAAGTTGCTACAGATTTTACAGCCGGTACAAAAGAAATACTCGTAGGCAATACTAAACGGCAGCAATCAATCGATGCCGCAAAAAATCTTGAATATCATGATTTTGTGATAAAGCAAGTCGGAAATAAAATTGTTATCGTCGGTGGGAGCGATGAATCCACCTCGAAAGCTGTTGACTTTTTTATCGAAAAATACATAGATGGAGAAAAAAAGACACTTATAATTCCGGAAGGAGATGGTTTTATGTATATTCATCAATATAAATTGAAAAAATTCACCGTTGGCGGTGTTGATATCAGTGAATATAAGATTTGCTCATTGTCAAACACAGAAAGAGCTCAAAAAATAAAAGAAAATATGCTGAATATTTATCTCGGATGTGAGCTTGAGATCGAAGAAAAGGAGACAAACGGCAATTATATCATCCTTGACAGCTCTCAACTTGATTATGATGAGTACGCAATCATTGTTAAAGATGGAAATATTCGTATCAAAGGAAGTGCAAGATCATTAGATCAAGCCATTAACGAATTTTATAAAATTATGGATAATGCCTCAGGCGGCGTCCTTGAGCTTGCAGCAGAGGGGACTATCACAGGTAAAATTGATCTCCCCCATATCCCTTATAAAAACAAAAATGAATTGCTGAAGATTCTCGAATACCTGCAAAATGACGATAAGCTATTGTTCGGTCAGCACCTTGCCGGGAGTATGGATCTGAATGAATCGATTGCATCATATGCAGAAGCTGTCGGAGAAGGTCCCTCAATTATGGATATTGATATGCTAAGATTAAGAGAGCATCCAAAAAGCACATGGAGCGAGCTTATTTGTCAAGCTGTTGAATATGCATCAAAAGGTGGTATTATCACCACCATGCATCATTGGCTCAATCCTCTTCATCCCGAAGAAGGCTACAGAGGAAGGCTTGACTCGCTTGATCAATGGCAAGAAGTGCTTACAAGAGGAACCGACCTTAACAACGCTTGGCATGAGGAGCTTGATAGAGGTGCTGAATTTCTAAAAGCCATTAAAGATGCAGGCGTTTCGGTTATGTTCAGACCGCTGCATGAGGCAAACGGAAACTGGTTCTGGTTCTGTGCAGACTACGGTGAACTCGGAACAATTGACAGCCAAGCTATGGTAGAAATGTGGAAATATGTGTATAACTATTACACAAATGATTGGGGACTTGATAATCTGATTTGGTCCTACGCACCTAATTATTCAAACAGCACCTCGGCACCTTTACCGGTTACATATTATTATCCCGGAGATGAATATTGTGATGTTGTCGGACTTGACTGGTACACTGCAGGTGAATATGAAATTGACGGCATTGGAAAAAGCTGGAATAATCTGCTTGATTACCGAAAACCCACAGGACTTACCGAATGGGGTGTCGGCGGAACTTTAATGGCCGAAACTCCCGAAGAACAGGTAAATCTTTGGAACTGTGAAAATTATGTAGATACTCTTGAACGTATGCGTTCAGAGGGCAAATCTATCGCTTTTGCAGAGGTTTACAGCGGACGCTTCGGTGCACCTTCATATGTCGGAAAAGGCGAAGCGCTGGCAAACTACAAATATATCGTCTCACTTGAAGAAATGCCTTTACTTATAAAAACAATTTTGAATTGAAGAATAATATATAATCTTCCACGTTAAAACAATATGAAAAATGAACTTCCACCATTCTTAATGGCAGAGGTTCATTTTTTGATTTAGCTATTTTAGTTGCAGGGTGTATGTCCTTTTTCGCTTGATTTCGTATCCATCGACAAAGATTGATCTCTTACTAAAATTGACAAACAATATGTGCGTGATTTTTGGATCAACATCGTAAATATGAATACCGTCCTCGCTTATTTTCCATCGAATGAGGAAGTCTCCGCAATTCATACCGTCTGTTGTTCCGATAAGAGTGCTATCCACAAGCATACCCAAATGGATACACTCGTCCAAGCGCTCAACGTGATCTTTGTCAAAGATCGCAAGTCCCTTTTCAAAATGCGAATAACTACTGTCACCAAGCCATATCTGAACCGTCATTTCTTTCTCCTTACTTTGAGCCTGAACTCGGTGGGGATTTGTATTTCATAAATCTCGTAATTTGAATTGTTTTCTTTGACATTTATCGCCAGATTTACAAAGTCATCAAGCGGATTTTCGAGGCAAAGGTATTTGTCCGCAACCATACCAAACAAAACCCTTTGGCTTTTGCCGAAATCATAAAAAATCTGACCCAAATAATTCAACTTTGAGAGATTTTTCGACGTGATCCTGCTGTGCATAATGTGCTGCGATAATGTGTAATTGTTGCAACACACCTTCGTGATCTCGCTATCATCAAAATCCACATCTTTTGTCAGTTTGTTAAAGTTCTTTTGAAATATTGGCAAAGTCAGCCATATTCCCTCGCTTTCGTCGCCTTTTCTTGTGATCATAATTCTCAGTTGCTGTTTCATATTTTCCTCCAAAAATAAAATTAGCTAAACATCAAACTCCTGTTGTGTTTAGTCTCAATATTATTATGAAAGAAAATTCAGCATCAAAAAAGGCAACTCCGATTTCACGAAGTTGCCTTGTATAACAAACATACATCAAGAAGTCGGATCTATAATGATGGGAATACTTTGATCTATCATTGGAGGAACTTGATTCTTTCTTTTTCCATTATCGGAGGCAAGCCCTCAAAAAGGACACGAATGATATTAGGAACAGCGTATTTTGCAACAAGCTTAAAGCCTTTTTCGTTGATGTGCTGATTTGGAAATCCATGG